>JAEUMC010000871.1 GCA_016793415.1 Devosia sp.
TCGCCGTCGAAGCGGTGCCCACGCCCGAGGTGGCGCAGTGACTGCCCTGGGGTCCGGCGCGCACCGACCCCCACCCCTGCCCCCTCCCCGCAAGGGGGAGGAGACGCTCACACCAGCGTCAGTGTTTTGGTCTCCCTCCCCCCTGCGGGGAGGGGACAGGGGTGGGGCGGCCCGCACCGGCCAACGGGATGTCCTTTTCTGTCCGCTCCTTGTCCCGTCCGGGCCTTTCGGGCATCCTGTGGGCACCCTACCCTGCGGCCATCATCCAGCCCATGAGGTCCAGATATGTCCGATACTGCCGTGCTCGTCATCGACGCACAGGAATCGTTCCGGCAGCGCCAGAACTGGTTCGAGACCGACTACACCACCTACCTCAGGAACCAGCAGGCGCTGATCGACGGGGCACGGGCCAAGGGCCATGCCGTGATCCGCGTGCTGCATGTCGAACCCGAGGGCATCTTCTCGCTCGCCTCCGGCTTTGTCCGGCCATTGGCCGAGCTGCAGCTGGCGCCGGATGCGGAATTTCATAAGACTCGGCACTCCGCGCTGGTCGGCTCCGGCCTCGATGTCTGGCTGACCGAGCACGGCATCCGCCGGCTGATCGTCTCGGGCATCCGCACCGAGCAATGCTGCGAAACCACCACCCGCCACGCTTCCGATCTCGGCTGGCAGGTCGACTACGTCACCGAAGCGACCCACACCATGGCGCTGACCGACAAGACCGGCCGCACCTGGAGTGTCGAGGAGCTGAAGGCCCGTACCGCCGCGGTGCTCGACGGCCGCTTCGCGCGGGTCTGCACCATCGCCGAAGCCCTCGCCGACGCACCGAAGGCAGCTGCCGCATGACCGATGCGCCGCGCCGGGTGCCGGTTTACGTCGTGCTGCCGGCGCGGACGCTCCTGCTCGACGTCGCGGGGCCGATCGAGGCCCTGCGCAAAGCCAACCAGCTGCAATCGGAAGTGGCGTTCGATGTCCGCTATGTCGGCATGCTCCCTGAGGTCACGAGCTCGATCGGCCTCACGCTGAGCGGTATCGCGCCGCTGCCCGCCGCCATCGAGGACGATGCCATGGTGGTGCTGTCCGGCGATACCGAGCTGATCCTCGGGGCCGAGCGGCTGGGGCCGATCGAAGCACCGCTCGAAGGCTCCGACGAGATCGTCGCCTGGCTGCGCCGCCACATCCGGCCGGGCATCCGGCTGGTGTCGATCTGCTCGGGCGCCCTGCTCGCGGCGCGTGCCGGCCTGCTCGATGGCCGCGCCTGCACCACGCATTTCACCGACTGCGCGCTGCTCGCCGAAACCGCCCCTACCGCCCGCGTGCTGGAGAACCGGCTCTATGTCGAGGATGGCGAGCGCTATACCAGCGCCGGCATCACCGCCGGCATCGACCTGATGCTGCATATCATCGGCCAACTCGCCGGCCCTGCGACGGCCGCGGCGGTAGCGCGCTTCCTCGTCGTCTACCTGCGCCGCGCCGGCACCGACCCGCAGCTCTCGCCCTGGCTGGAGGGCCGCAACCACATCCACCCCGCCATCCACCGTGTACAGGATGCCATCACCGCCGCCCCCTCGCGCGACTGGTCGCTCGAAGTGCTGGCCGAAATCGCCTTCGCCAGCCCGCGCCACGTCTCGCGGCTGTTCAACGAACATGCCGGCATGAGCATCCCCGACTACGTCAACCGGCTGCGTGTCGCCCTGGCCCAGCAATTGCTCAGCGAGACCCGGCTCGACATGGAGCGGATCGCCGAGCGCACCGGGTTCGCCTCCTCCCGCCAGCTTCGCCGCGCCTGGGGCCGTATCAACCCTACTCCGCCGAGTGCGGCGCGAGCGCGCTAGCAGAGGGAACACGCTGGCCCGTTCGGCGTTGTCTTCGGTCGCTTGAGGACAGCGCCGATGAATCCATGGGCCAGCGTGACGCCACTGCCTGCACCGATGCCGCTCGCCGCCGGGTGGCTTCAACCATTCGGCAAGCGGCGTTATGCTCTGCCGATGAGCGATCCCTTCGTTCTCATCAGCAGCAACGACCTCGACGGCCTCCGCGCCGAGCTGGCGCATGATCCGGAACTGGCCCATGCGCGGCATTCGAGCGGCGCGTCGCTGGTCGCCTGGGCCGCCTATATGGGTAATGTCGGCGCCATCTCGGCGGTGCGCGCCCATATCGGCGAGCTCGATCCGCACGAGGCGATCATCCTCAACGATGGCGAGCGGCTGGAAGTGGCGCTGGCCGGTGGCTGGGATGCCAACGTGCTCTCCGCCGACGGCTTCACCCCGCTTGGCCTCGCCGCCTTTTTCGACAATGCCGAGGCGTTCGAGCTGCTGCTGCCGCTCACCCGCGACGTCAACCAGGCGGCGAAGAACCCGCAGCGGGTCGCCGCCATCCACGCGGCCACGGCCAAGCGCAACGCCCAAATGGTCGAAAAACTGCTGCGCGCCGGCGCCGATCCCAACCAGGTGCAAGCTGACGGCTTCACCCCGCTGCATGCGGCCGCCATGCATGGCGACGCCGCGATCGTCGGCCTGCTGCTGCTGTTCGGCGCCGACCCGGGGCAATTGAGCGCCAAGGACCGCTCGGCGGCAAGTTACGCCCGTGAGGGCGGGCACGAATGGTTGGCGGCGCGGCTGGAGCAGCTTTCCCCACACTAGCGCTTCGCACACCCGACGGTGAGCGCCTCTGGCAGTCATCCGCCCCCACACGGGGGAGGATTGCGCTCACCCCAACGTTACGGCGATTTAATGTGAAGCGCCGAATGCCGATGCTATCGTCCGCACCGTTCTGCCCCTGATCCGGCTGGGGCACATCTCGTTTAGGATTCGGTCGCTTGTTCAGGCAATTGCTGCTTTCGCTCGTCGTCATAGGAGCGGCCGCGGTCGCTTACGTCTTCTTCGTGCCCGGTGCGTCGGAGACCCTGGCGCGCTTCGGCATCACCCTCCCCTTCGGCCAGCCGGCAGAAGCCGCAGTGGGTCCGGCCGGCCAGCAGCAGGCGGCCAGCCCAGGCCAGCGCGGCCCCGGCGGCGGTGGCGGCCAGGGCGGAGGCGGGCGTGGCAACCGTACCATGGTGGTGGTCACGGCCCCGGTGCTGCTCGCCACCATCAACGACAAGCTGACCTCGATCGGCGAAGGCGCCGCGGCGCATTCGGTGACGGTGGTCTCGCCGGCAAGCGGCACGCTCGCGGAGCTTACGGTACGCCCTGGTGACGCCGTGTCGGCCGGCGCGGTGATCGGAAGGCTCGATGCCGACGCCGAGCGAATCGCCCAGGAGCGCGCCAAGCTGGCGTTCGACGATGCCCAGACCGCGCTCGACCGCACCAACGCCCTGGCCAAGGCCAGCAACACCACCACGGTGCAGGTCGCTGCAGCCCAGCTTGCCTTCAACAACGCCCGACTCGAGCTGCAGAACGCCGACCTGGCGCTGCAGAAGCGGACGATCTCGACCCCGATTGCCGGCACCGTCGGCCTGTTCCAGGTCAGCGCCGGCAACACCGTGACCTCGCAGAGCGTCGTCACCACGATCGAGGATACCTCGCACATCCTCGTCAGTTTCTGGGTGCCCGAGCGCTATGCCTCGGCCATCACCACCGGCATGCCGCTGACCGCCGCCGCGGTCGCGCTGCCCGGCCAGAGCATTGCCGGCGAAGTCAATGCCGTCGACAACCGCATCGATCCGGCGAGCCGCACCCTGAAGGTCGAAGCCGCCATTCCCAACGACGCGGGCCGCCTGCGTCCGGGCATGTCGTTCTCGGTGTCGATGAGCTTTCCAGGAGAGCAGTTCCCCTCGGTCGATCCGCTCGCCATCCAGTGGTCGAGTGCCGGCAGCTATTTGTGGAAGTTCGTCGAGGGCAAGGTCGAGCGCGTCCCGGTCGAGATCATCCAGCGCAACTCCGACGGCGTGCTGGTGAAGGCCGAGCTCAGCGAAGGCGACCAGGTGGTGACGCAGGGCGTGCAGCAGCTTACCGCCGGGGCCAGCGTACGGCTGCTGGACGATCCCTCGGGCGGCCAGGGCGAGGGGCGGAAACAGCAGAGCCAGGGGAACCCGTCGTGAGGCCGGTGGCTGCGGCCCACCACCCCTGTCCCCTCCCCACAAGGGGGAGGGAGACCCTCCCACGCAGTTCGCAGTTCATCGTCTCCCTCCCCCTTGTGGGGAGGGATCGAGGGTGGGGGTCCCCACGCTCTGAGTCCGAGGTACGCGCATGAGCATCCAGACCCAGAACGAGCGCGGCGGCGCCATTGCCGGATTGTTCGTCCGGCGGCCGGTGCTGGCCATCGTCGTCAGTTGCCTGATCATCGTCGCCGGCCTCGCGGCTTTCTTCGGCGTCGAGATCCGCGAATTGCCAAGCGTCGAGCGGCCGACACTTTCGATCTCCACCAGTTTCCCCGGCGCCGCCGCGGAAACTGTCGACCGCGAAATCACCTCGGCCATCGAGGGCGTGGTGGCGCGCATCCAGGGCGTCGCCTCGATCTCGTCGGATTCGTCCTATGGTCGCAGCCGCGTCTCGATGACCTTCAACGACGGCACCAACCTCGACAACGCCACCTCCGATAATCGCGATGCGCTGGGCCGCATCACCAATCGGCTGCCCGACGGCGCCGATACTCCGACCATCGTCAAGGCCGACGCCAACGCTCAGGCCATCATCCAGCTCGCCGTCACCTCGGATACCCTCAGCAAGGACGAACTGACCGAGCTAGTGGAAAACACCATCTCCGAGCGGCTCGCCGCCGTGACCGGCGTCGCCGACGTACAGGTCAACGGCACGCAGAACCGCAGTTTCGAGATCGATGTCGATCAGGTCAAACTCGCCAGCCTCGGGCTGACCGTCGGCGATATCCGCAACGCGCTCTCGACCATCGCCTTCGACAGCCCGGCCGGCTCGCTCAACGGCGCCAACCAGAACATAGCCATCCGCGCCATCGCCGAGGTCAACACGCCCGAGGCGTTCGAGAACATCGTCGTCAAGGGCACCACCCGGCTCGGCGATGTAGCGAGCGTGGTGTTCTCGCCCGCCGCCGCCAACTCGGGACTCCGTAGTGACGGCAAGTCGGGCATCGGACTCGGCATCGTGCGGCAGGCTCAGTCCAACACCATGCAGATCTCCGAGGGGGTGAAGGCGGCGGTGGCCGAGCTGAAGACCACCCTGCCCCCCGGTGTCGACATCAAGATCTCCTCCGACGAGTCGGTGTTCATCGCCGGTGCCGTACACGAGGTCGAGCGTTCGCTGCTGATCGCCGTGGTCGGCGTCATCGTCATCATCTTCCTGTTCCTGCTCGATTGGCGCGCCACCATCATCCCGGCAGTCACCATGCCCGTGGCGCTGATCGGCACCGTCGCCGGAATCTATGCCTTCGGATTCTCCCTCAACATCCTGACATTGCTCGCCCTTGTCATCGCCACCGGCCTCGTCGTCGACGATGCGATCGTCGTGCTCGAGAACATCACCCGGCGGCGTGGCATGGGCCTCGGCCCCCGGGCCGCCGCGGTGCTGGGTACGCAGGAAGTGTTCTTTGCCGTCATCGCCACGACGCTGACGCTGGCCGCGGTGTTCATCCCGATCTCCTTCCTGCCCGGCCAGACCGGGCTGTTGTTCCGCGAGTTCGGCTTCACCCTCGCCATTTCGGTGGGCCTGTCGGCGGTGGTCGCGTTGTCGCTGGCGCCGATGATGGCGTCGCGCATGCTGAAGCCGCATGTCGAGCGGCCGCCCAACCCAATCGAACGTTTCGGCGGCGTGCTGGCCGGGCTCTACCGGGGTACCCTGAAGCTGGCGCTCGACAACCCGCTGGTGGTCATCGTCATTGCCGTGCTGTTCGCCGGTGCTGCCTGGGCAGTGTTCGGCACGCTGAAGCAGGAACTCACGCCGCCCGAGGACCGGGCGCAGGTTGCCATCAACGTCAGCGCCCCGGCCACAGTCAGCCTCGATTTCACCCGCACCCAGATGCAGAAGATCGAGGACATGCTGCAGCCCTACAAGGACAGCGGCGAAGCGACGAGCATCTTCTCGATCTCCGGTTTCGGCTCGAACACCAATTCCGGCTTCATCATCATGACACTGGCCGATTGGGAGCATCGCACCCGATCGCAGCAGCAGATCGCCGCCGAGATCACCCAGCAGCTGGTGCAGGTGCCGGGCGTCCGCGCCAATATCCGCCAGGGCAACAGCCTCGGGGTGCGTGGCGGCGGCTCCGGCCTGCAGTTCGCCCTGCTCGGCGACAACTATGCCACCCTCTCCGAGGCCGCCAACAAGGTGAAGGCCGAGCTGGAGAAGGACGACAAGTGGGGCCGCGTCTCGGTGAATTACGAGACCACGCAGCCGCAGATGACGCTGACCATCGACCGCGAGAAGGCGGCGCAGCTGGGCATCGACATCAACGGGCTGGGCACCACCATGCAGGCGATGATCGATGGCTCCGATGTCGGCACCGTGTTCATCAACGATCAGAGCTTCTCGGTCCGCATGCTGTCGACCTCGAGCCCGGTGAACGACCCCGGCGACCTCGAGTCGATCTTCATCAAGACTACCGATGGCCGCTACGTGCCGATGTCGACCATTGCTTCGCTCGCCGAAGCGCCGATCGCTCCCTCGCTCGGCCGCGAACAGCAGCGCCGCGCCGTGACGGTCACCGCGGCGCTGACCGACGGCTTCGCGCTGGGCGATGCCTATACCGAAGCAGTGGCCATCGCTCAGCCGCTGCTGCCTGATGGCGCGACCATCGTGCCGATGGCCGAGGCCAAGACGTTGGGCGAGAGCAACAACGGCTTGCTGATCACCTTCGGCTTCGCGCTGATCGTCATCCTCTTGGTGCTGGCGGCGCAGTTCGAGAGCGTCTGGAGCGCCATCATCGTCATGGCCACGGTGCCGTTCGGCCTTGCCTGCGCGGTGTTCGCCATGCTGCTGACCGGGGTGACGCTCAACGTCTACAGCCAGATCGGCCTGGTACTGGTGGTGGGCATCATGGCCAAGAACGGCATCCTGATCGTCGAGTTCGCCAACCAGTTGCGCGACCGCGGCCAATCGGTGCGCGAGGCGGTGGAGAACTCCGCCAACATCCGGCTGCGTCCGGTAGTGATGACCATGATCGCCACAGTGCTCGGCGGCGTGCCGCTGATCATCGCCGGCGGCGCCGGCTCGGAAGCCCGGGCCGCGCTGGGCTGGATCATGGTGGGCGGGCTGAGCCTCGCAGCCGTCGCGACGCTCTATCTGACGCCGGTCGCCTATCTGCTGCTGGCGCGGTTTTCGAAGCCCAAGGCGTTCGAGGAAGAACGACTGCGGCGGGAGCTGGAAGCTGCCGATGCGGCAGAGGCCGATGCACATCCGGCTCCGGCGGAGTAGCGCCTCCCTGCGGGTTTTGTGAGGGGCACCTTCTCGCCACCTGCTGGCTGTCATCCTGGCGAAAAGCTCTTAGGCGCCAAGTTGGTTCGTGCCCCGCTCACCGGCGTCATTCCCGCAAAGGCGGGAACCCGGTGGGTTGCGGCAGCGCCGGTGGAGGCTGAGGGATCGCACTGGGTCCCCGCCTTCGCGGGGATGACGCCGGTGCTGTGGCGAGGCAGTGGCTACCATAACTTAGCGCCTAAGAGCTTTCGCGGGGATGACACACGCCGTGCCCTCCGGCACAGCCGGGTAGAAAAGTCGAAGGGCGCGGTGGAGCCATCCAGGCCGCGCCCTTCTTCGGGTCCTGATCGGGGCGAGATCAGAACGCGTACACGGTCAGCTGTCCGCCGCTCCGGCCGATGGCGTAGACGTCGCTGACGCCGGCGCCGGAGCGCTGCAGTTCGGCGACCAGCTTACCGCTGCCACCCAGCACGCGCTGCAGGATCTGCACCTTCTTGCTGGCGATCACAGCGTTCACCACCTTGTCCTTGAGGTCGGCGCAGAGGCGCACCTTGACCACCTTGACGCCGTTGACGTTGGTAAGCACGGCGCGGTTCAGCTGCATCTGCTTGACCTGCGCGATCACCTGCTTGGCATCGTTCGGGTTGCAGGCACGGTTCATGCCGAACCCAGCACCGCCGCCGCCGGCAACGATCACCCGACCACCGGGGCCGCCCGGGCCACCAGGACCGCCGGGGCCACCAGGACCGCCAGGGCCTCCCGGACCACCAGGGCCGCCAGGACCGTTACCGCCACCCAGGTCGATGTTGATGTCGCCGATATTGAGCAGGCTGCTGAGGTCGAGCAGGTTGCTCAGGTCGAGATCGGACAGCACACCACCCAGATCGAGATCGGACAACAGGCCGCTGAGATCGGTATCGGTCAGGATGTCGCTGAGCGCCAGCCCGTCGAGCAGGCCGATGTCGCCGACATCGCCAAGGTCGAGCAGGCCGAGATCGCCGAGCTCGAGCACGTCGGTGACGCCGTTCAGCACGCCGCCATCAGCCAGGTCGAGCCCGAGATTGCTCAGGTCCAGCCCCTGCAGCAGATCGTCGGTGTTGAGCAGGTTGAGTCCGTTCAGCAGGCCGTCTTCGCCGTTGAGGATGCCATCGCCGATATCGAGGCCACCAAGCAGCCCATCCTCGCCGTTGAGGATGCCGTCACCCAGCACACCGCCGACATCGAGCCCGCCAAGCAGGCCATCTTCACCGTTGAGAATGCCGTCGCCGATATCGATCCCGCCCAGCAGACCATCGTCGCTGTTCAGGATGCCGCCGACATCGAGGCCGTTGAGCAGACCATCTTCGCCATTGAGCACTCCGCCGAGCAGGCCGTCCTCACCGTTGAGGATACCGTCACCGATATCGACCCCGCCCAGCAGACCATCGTCGCTGCCCAGGATATCGCCGATCTCGATGCTGTCGAGCAGGTTGCTGAGCTCGAGGCCGTTCAGCACGCCGTCGCCGATGTCGAGACCGCCAAGCAGGCCATCCTCGCCGTTGAGGATGCCGCCGACGTCAACTCCGCCAAGCAATCCGTCGTCGCCGCCGCCGAGGATGTCCCCGACTTCGAGATCGTTGAGCAGGCCATCGCCGATATCGAGATCGCCCAACAGACCATCGTCGCCAAGCAGGTTGAGATCGTTGAGCAGCCCGTCGTCGCCGCCCAGGTTCAGGTCGTTCAACAGCCCATCGCCAATGTCGAGATCGCCGAGCAGACCATCGTCACCGACGATATCGAGATCGCCAAGCAGCCCATCGTCACCACCGATGTTCAGGTCTCCGAGCAGGCCATCGTCGCCGACGATGTCGCCAAGCAGGCCATCATCGCCGCCCAGGTCGAGGTCTCCCAGCAGCCCGTCGTCGCCGACGATGTTGCCGAGCAGGCCGTCGTCATCGCCCAGGTCGAGGTTGAGCAGGCTGTTGCTGTCGTTGTCGTTCTCGCCGCCCAGGTCGACGTCGAGCACGCTACCGTCGTCGTTTCCGCCGATATCGACGATGTTGTTGAGATCGCCGTCGCCGCCCAGGATATTGCCCAGCAACCCGTCGCCATCACCGTTGCCGTCGCCATCGCCGCCGAGGATGCCGCCGAGCAGACCATCCCCGTCGCTGTCGCCCAGGTTCACGCCGAGGCTCGTATCCTCGTCCGAGCCAAGGCCCACATTGACCAGCGCATCATTGCCGGCATCGCCGCTGTCGACATCGAGCACCCCACCGAGCACCGAGTCGCCATCACCGTCGCCAATAATCCCACCGAGCAGCCCGGCGGCGTTGGCTGGAACCAGACTGGTACTGGCCATAAGCACAATCGCCGCGAGTACTGTAATCTTTTTGGATTGCATCACGCTTCTCCTCTGCGAAACATGACGCGACAGTGCTCCCGTCAACCTGACAGGACGCTGTCAACTAGTACAACGTTGCTTCCGTCACGGAGCACGCAGTTATCGAAAACATTCCACAATTCCATCATGATGCATCGATTACGCTCTACTACTTATTCTATACGTATCGAATACGTAGCAGCCGGAATCGGAAAGGGGCGCGACCCGCGGGTCGCGCCCCTTTGTTCCGTTCAGCGATACGGCTGGTATCAGTAGACGTAGACCACCAGCTGCCCGCCCTTGCGCTGCACTGCCACCACATCGTTCGCGTCGTAGGATGTGCGGCCCAGTGAGGCAGTGATCAGCGCGTCGGACATCACGGCCCGGCGCAGCAGGTTGATCTTCTGGCTCTTGGCGAGCAGCGCCGCGACCTGCTTCTTGGCGGCCGGGCAAAGCTTGATCGGCACCACCTGCACATTGGCAGCCCGCATCCACGCCTTGATCTCGGCGCCGCTGATCTTGCCGGCCGCCGCCACCTGCAGCAGCTGCTTGGTGTTGTTGACCGTGCAGTTCACGAGGAAGGTAGCGCCGCCGCCGAGACTGCCGACCAGCACCGGGCGTCCGTTCGGACCATTGGGGTTATTCGGATTGTCGGGGTCGAGAATGCCGAGGTCGATCGTCACGTCGAGGCCAAGTCCGGCCAGGTCGATGGTGACCGTGGTGCTCCTGAGCAGGCCAGTGGTCGAAACGTTGGCATTGACCAGCGGGTTGTTGCCCCTGCCGACCGCCGCGTTGACCAGGTTGTTGTTGCTACCACCGATGTCGAGATTGACCAGCGCGTCGTTGTCATTGTCGTTGAGCGACAGCAGACCGCCGACATTAGTACCACCACCACCACCGCCGCCGCCCCCACCGCCGCCGGTGAGACCGTCCGTCAGATTCTCGACCGTATCGGTGACGCCGCCCACGACGCCGCCGAGCGTGCCGCCCAGATCCAAGGCACTTACCGGGGCCACACTCATGCCCGCGACGATTGCGAACGTCGCCAAGGCCGCAAAAACGTTGCTTCTCATGACCATTCTCCGCTACATCCGCCGCCCGTCGGCTGATGAATATGCACGTATCAGGCCGTTGTAAAGCTTCGGCGCGATAGGTGATCAACTTGTGATTTGTTGGCCAATATATTCCGCATCTTCGTCAATTGCGCGAATTACGCACTGACACTTACGGAGCGAGTTTGCGTATATTTATACGCGGTCACACTTAGGGTGCAGACAATTTTGTTGAACCTTGAGTCCAATGCGAACTGTCACCGAGACCTCCTCTCCTGCCTACGCGCCATCACGTAGCCCCGGACTCATCGGCAGTGCCCACCGTTCGACCGCTCGTTACTGCCGAGCTCAGAAACCGCAGGCGGCGCCGGCCTTTGGATGCTTGGAAATGCTTTGGTAAGGTCTGCGGCCGACTTACGCGAGTCGATTTGGGCAAGATGACAGCAAGCTGACAGCCCGCCGCAACTTATGAACACACGCCGGCGCTCCGCCTATCGAGGCCACTCAACCTGGCGCGATGGAGTTCAGGGGCGCCCTCGCGCCGCGTTTCGATTCAGGCAAAACGCTCGGTTTCGCCTTTGCTCTGCACCCCCGCTTAGCGATATCGCGACAAACACGTAGATTCGCTGTCGAGAGATCGCCTCGCCAGACAAAGAAGGCGCGAAGCCGAAGCTCCGCGCCCCACCGGCGTCAACAACGAGGGAGCGTCAGCCCTCGCCACATCGGCCGATATTTCTGCACCAGCAATGACATCGCCTGGTGGCTTGCTGGCATTAACGACGAACTGCCCGGATGGTTGCGGCGTGATGCCGTCGGCGACCTGCGAAACCGGTCGATCAAACGCAAAACCCCGCGCCGTTGCCGACGCGGGGCCGAGGGTGTGGTGCAAACAACCTCTGCCGGAAGCGAACTTCCGGTGAGCGATTTTTAGCAGCGCTGCAAAGCCCGGTCACCCCTGGCAGGGCACCGGCTGACGCCTCGTTCTTGAGCACCTCGCAGCGATGCCCAAATCTTAAGCAATCGCTAATGGCACTGCCCAGAGAACCGGCAGAGCGATGGCGGCTGCATACCACGGTTTCGTCGCGCGAAACCCGGCAGCGCGAGAAGAGCCCAGCAAAGTCAGAGGCTTGGCGACGTTTTTCGCTGCTGGCACGGCGATTGCAACTTCTTCCCCGGTGCAAACAACCAAACTGTCGGAGGTAAGTATGACAGGTATCAGTCGCATGATGGCCGGGATCGGCCTGGGGGTCGCGATGACTGCCGGGGCGCTCGCGCCCCTTAGTGCTTATGCTGAGGACACCATCAAGGTGGGCGTTCTCCACTCGCTGTCGGGGACCATGGCGATCTCGGAGACGACGCTCAAGGACACCATGCTCTTCCTCATCGACGAGCAGAACAAGAAGGGCGGCGTGCTGGGCAAGAAGCTCGAGGCCGTCGTCGTCGACCCGGCGTCCGACTGGCCGCTCTTCGCCGAGAAGGCGCGTGAACTGATCGCCGTCAACGGCGTCGCCGCCGTGTTCGGCTGCTGGACCTCCTCGTCCCGCAAATCGGTGCTGCCGGTGTTCAAGGAACTGAACTCGATCCTCTTCTACCCCGTGCAGTACGAGGGCGAAGAGTCCGAGAAGAACGTCATCTACACCGGCGCCGCGCCGAACCAGCAGGCCATTCCGGCGGTCGACTACCTGATGAGCGAAGAAGGCGGCGCCGTGAAGCGCTGGGTGCTGGAAGCCACCGACTACGTCTACCCGCGCACCACCAACAAGATCCTCGAGCAGTACCTCAAGGACAAGGGCGTGGCGCCGGAAGACATCAAGATCAACTACACCCCGTTCGGCTTTGCCGACTGGCAGACCGAAGTCGCTGCCATCAAGGAGTTCGGCTCGGCCGGCAAGAAGACCGCCGTGGTCTCGACCATCAATGGCGACGCCAACGTGCCGTTCTACAAGGAGCTCGCCAACCAGGGCGTGAGCGCCGAGGACATCCCGGTCGTCGCCTTCTCGGTGGGTGAAGAAGAACTGGCCGGCATGGACACCACCAACCTCGTCGGCCACCTCGCTGCCTGGAACTACTTCCAGTCGGTCGAGAACGACGCCAATGCCGAGTTCATCAAGAACTGGCACGCCTATATCGGCAACGAAGAGCGCACCACCAACGATCCGATGGAAGCGGCCTATCTCGGCTTCAACCTCTGGGTGCAGGCGGTCGAGAAGGCTGGCACCACCGATACCGACGCAGTGCTCAAGGCCATTGTCGGGCTTGAAGTGCCCAACCTCACCGGCGGCACGGCCAAGGTTCTCCCGAACCACCACCTGACCAAACCGGTGCTGATTGGCGAAATCCAGGCCGACGGCCAGTTCGAAACCGTCTGGCAGACCGAAGGCGACGTCCCGGGCGACGCCTGGTCGGACGTACTGCCCGAAGACAAGGGCATCGAGGCCGACTGGACCGACCCGCTGACCGGCTGCGGCCGCCTCAACACCGCGACCAACACCTGCGAAGTCGCTCCGGCGGCGATGTAAGGCCACGCGAACTCCGGCGACGGCGGCCTCCGCCGTCGCCCCTGCTCATGTCTCTGACTTCACCGCGATAGAGCGACCACGATGGCCACCCGAATTCTCACTCTGATTGCCTTCCTGCTCGCTGGTGCTCTCGCCCCCCTGCCCGTCCTGGCGCAGGACGACTTTGCCGCAGAGGTCAATGCGCTCGGTCCGGGCAGCTTCGCCGACCGCACCAAGGCCATGGATGCCCTCGTCGCCACCGGCGACGAACGCGTGCCTCCCGTGCTGCAGGCGCTGAGCGACGGCAACCTCTACATCCGCGAATCCGACGGCAAGGTGGTGATCGCCGGCAAGGCCACAGGCGGCCTGGCGCTGACCGATCCGGTCGATGGCGCCGATCTCGGCACGCTGCCGAGCGGGGATCTCGAAAAGATCAAGACCAACAACGGCCTGCGCGGCAAGATCCGCACCGCCATCGGCAAGATGACGCTCTTGAGTCCGGATCAGCCGGTGCGCCTTGCCGCAGCGCAGAGCGTGCTGAAGAACGCCGACCCGGCCATGCTCGAGCTCCTCGATCAGGCGATCGCCGCCGAAAGCGACCCCGGCATCAAAGGCACCATGCAGATGGCGCGCGCCGTGATCGTATTGAAGACCGATGCCTCGATCGAGGAAAAGCGCGCCGCCATCGAGCTCGTCGCCGCCCAGAACAATCGCGCGGCTCAAACGGTGCTGCGCAATACGCTCGACACCGCGCCCGACGAACTCAAGCCGACCATCGAGGCCGGCATCGACTCGATCGGCCGCACCCTCGCGGTGTGGGATGTCGGACAGAACCTGCTGTACGGCATTTCGCTGAGCTCGGTGCTGCTGCTCGCTGCCATCGGCCTCGCCATCACCTTCGGCGTGATGGGCGTCATCAACATGGCGCATGGCGAGATGGTGATGCTGGGCGCTTACACCACCTACGTCACGCAGCTGGTGATCCAGTCGGTGGCGCCGGGGCTGATGGAATATTCCCTCGCCTTCGCCGTCCCGGCCGCCTTTCTCATCACCGCGCTGATCGGCATCGGCATCGAGCGCGGCATCATCCGCTGGCTCTATGGCCGGCCGCTCGAAACGCTGCTCGCGACCTGGGGGCTGTCGCTGGTGCTGCAGCAGCTGGTGCGCACCATTTTCGGGCCGACCAACAAGCTGGTGCAGCCTCCCAACTGGATGAGCGGCACGTTCGAATTGTGGAACCTGAGCTTCACCTGGAACCGGCTCTGGATCATCGTCTTCGCCATCGCGGTGTTCATCGCGCTGCAGATCATCCTCAACCGCACGCCGCTCGGCCTGCAGATGCGTGCAGTGACGCAGAACCGCCGCATGGCCTCGGCCATGGGCATCCGCACCCCATTCGTCGATGCGATGACCTTCGGGCTCGGCTCGGGCATTGCCGGCATGGCAGGGGTGGCGCTGAGCCAGATCGACAACGTCTCGCCCAACCTCGGCCAGGGCTACATCATCGACAGCTTCATGGTGGTGGTCTTCGGCGGCGTCGG
>JAEUMC010000879.1 GCA_016793415.1 Devosia sp.
TGGCTGAGGCGGGGTCCGCGACAGCGGGATCGGCGGAGACCTTGTAGCCGACGATATGGGTGTCGCCGTCCTTGTCGGTGTAGTTGACGAAGAAGCGGCCATTGTCGGCGTAGCCGGGATGGAAGGCGAGGCCGAGCAGACCCTGCTCGCCGCCGCTGCTGATGCTGCCGCTCAGGTCGAGGAAGGGGGTGTCGGTCAGCTTGCCGTCGACGATGATGCGGATGCGGCCGGTCTGCTCGACCACGAACAGCCGCGGGTCGGCCGGCGGGGCGGTGGCATAGACCGGCTGATCCAGTGCATCGGTGATGAGCCGGCCGGTCAGCGCCACCGGCTGGGCGAGGGCCGATCCGAGTCCGAGGGTGAGGCCCAGGGCCAGGCTGGTCAGGAACAGGCGCATCCACTTATCTCCGATCGCAATCCACTCACTTACTCCGAACGGCGCGGCGGTATCCCGGGATCCATAGAGAAATGGCTGTGGGTACAGACGAGGCCCCGGCCGCGGCGCTCGAGCAGCAGTGTGCAGCGGCCACGCCGTTCATACCAGCCGCCATCTTCGGTCTTGCCCTGGGAGCGCCAGCGCAAGGCGACCGTCGAGGCGCCGTCAGAGGCGGCAAGATGCGCCGGCGCTTCGAAGGCGAAGTCGCGAATGGTGCCCCAGATCTTCCGCCACTGCTCCTGTTCCAGCGCGTCGAGCCCGTTCATCGCCTGCGCCAGCGAGCCGAAGGCGACGACGTCGGAGGCAAACAGGTGACGCGCCGATTCGTAGTCACCGGCGTTGATCAGTTTTTCCCATGTTTTCAGCCAGGCCGCGGCGTCGGCGGGTGGCACGTCGGCAAGGTCGGGATCGCGGAAATCCTCGAACATGGCGTAGTCGGTTTCACCCGCCCACAGCCGGCCCAGCTTCTCGTCGAGCGCGGGGGACCGCCAATGGGCCATGCCGCTCCAGGAGTAGGGGGTCAGTTCGCCGACCCGCAGACCGTTGCCGGTGAGGTAGAAGTCGACCCGCAGATGATCGAGGCCGTCCGACAGCGCCTCGGCGACCTCGATGAGCTCGATGCGCAAGGCATCGGGCAACTCCATGCGGACGCTGGCGATGGAAGCGACGCCGATCTCGACCTGGCGGCCGGTGGCGTCGAACCAGGCGTCGCGCCGTTCCGGCAGGGTTTTGCGGCCGGTAAAGCGGCGGATCAGTCTTGCCTCGCCGCCAAAGGTGAAAACGTTGATCTCGGGCGGCGTACCGCCATCGGGACCAGTGAGCAGGGGCTCTGCAAGCAGTTGGCGGGGCACGCCGCGATAGCCCCACTCGGCGTGGCCGCGGCCGGCGCGGCGCGTCTTCAGCCAGCTCCAGGCGATGGCGCGCAGGTGCTCGGTGTTGCGCTCGGCCGGGCCGCGCACCAGCACGAACTTGCCACTGTCGCCACTGGGCTTGAGCACGAAGCGCTCCGGCAAAGCGGACCAATCGATCCGGCGTGGCGTGCGCCACGTGCCGAGCAGCGGCACGTTGTAGCCCGGGCCAACGCGGCGCGCGATATAGTCCTTGGCAGCGATCTTGTCGCTGAGCAGCGTGAACTGCGGATCGCGATCGTAGACCAGCCGGTGCAGCATGCGCTCGTTGAAGGTGCGCGGGCTCGCGAGGTTGGGAAGCCGGCCAAAGTCGCGCTGAAACCGGCGCTCCATATTGCGCCGGGTAGAAGCAATCTCCAGCAGGCGCAACAGCTTAGGCCGTTGGACGCGTGACGGGCTCGTAGTCATTATCAATTCCGTATGAACACGCCCCCGCGCAGGGCGGCTTCTACGGGGAGGCCGGCGCGGCGGTCAAGCGCTGGTGGTGCTGACGCTGTCCTTGAGGGCGGCGAGCTCGCTCTCGGCCCTGAGGGCGCGGTCGCGCCAATCCTCGATGGTGAGGCCATCGATGCGGGCCGGCTCGGCGGGAGCGGCCACCTCGACTTCGGGAAGCGGGGCGCCGGTGATCTTGGCGTGCAGCGCCTCGATATAGGCGGCGTCGTCGGCGTGCAGCGTGCCCGCGGCGAACTCGGCCTGCCAGCGGTTCAGGTCGGCGGTGGTTTCCTCGTTCATGCTGCCGGTTGCCAGCAATTCCTTGATCAGCGCATCGACCGCCACGGGCATCTCCTGTTGAGTTCGGGCGCAACCTACCCAAAGCCACTGGAAAGGGAAACCCGGTGCCGGTGCGACAACCCCGCGCAAAGCCTTGCTGTGCGCCCTCGAGCTCGCCCCTACGTCGAGGACGGCCGAAACGCCTTGCTGAGAAACGCCGAGCCGGCGATGCCGAAGCGCCAGGGCAGGTCGGTCGCCTTGGTAATGCCGATACGCGGGCCGATCACCACCGCAGGAGGCGTCGTGGTGGGGGTGAAGCTGAACGGCGGCGCGTCGATCATCAGGCCATCATGGGTCGGGCGGGTGATGCCGAGGGCCTGGCCGAGCTTGCCTGGGCCGGAGCATAGATCGCGCAGGTTGGTGAGGCCGCGCCGCTCGATCATTTTCTCGATGCCGTCGGTGGGTTCGATCGCGCGGATGAGAATGGCGGAGGCATCGGCGCAGACGAAGTTGAAGCACCAGTGGATGCCGTAGGACCGGTAGACATAGACGCGGGCAGGGCCGAGGAACATCGAGGCGTTCCGCTCGGTCTTGCCGCGATGCGAATGCGAGGCAGGCTCGGTCGGGTGGTAGGCTTCCGTCTCGGCGATGATGCCGCCGACACCGTCGACAAGCAGTCTGGCGCCCAGCAGTTCGCGGGCGACGAGGGTGACTTCGCGGTTGAAGAAGGCGATGGAGTCGAAGGAGGGCATTACGGCAAACTGGGCAATTACCCCAGCCGATGCAACTGCCTAGACCTTCTTGGTGGTGCCGTTCTGCAGTCGGGATGCGGCGATGCGCAGCGTGAGGTTGATCGACTCGCCGACATTGGACGTGCCGCTCGAAATCAGCGCCGAGTTGTTGTTGGAGGAGGTGGCGAGAGCCGACTGGGCATTGGCCCGACGCTTCAGGCGTGCGCTCTCGGCCTCATCGTAGAGCGAGGCACGTGGCAGCCAGTTCATCGTGCGCTTCTGAATCTGCATGCCGGCCAGACTGCGGGCGCAAAGTGAACGAAACATTAACATCGCCCGGCGCTTGCCGAAGCCGGCGGCGGCATGACAAAGCTCGCAGGTATCTGGAGTGTGCGGTATGGCGGATTCACTGAAGTTTGGCACCAGCGGTCTGCGCGGCCTCGCTGTCGATCTCACCGGCGGGGCAGCCCGACGCTACACCGCAGCGTTCCTCAGCCATATCGGGCGCGTTGCGGGTGGGCGGGTCTATCTCGGCCGGGACCTGCGCGCTTCGAGCCCTGCCATCGTGACCGACTGCGCGGTGGCGATCCGCGCCGCGGGGCTGGTGCCGGTCGATTGCGGCGTGCTGCCGACCCCCGCGCTGGCGCTCCATGCCATGGCGCTGGGCGGTCCGGCGATCATGGTGACCGGCAGCCACATTCCGGCCGACCGCAACGGGCTCAAGTTCTATGTCGCGACGGGTGAGATCACCAAGGCCGACGAGGCGGGAATCGCCGCGGCGCTCAGCGACACCGTTCCGGCGGGCGAGGCGACGACAGAGGACGGCAGCACCGCTGCCGGCGACCGCTACCGGCAGCGCTATCGCGGCGTGCTCGATCCTGCCTTGCTGCGGGGCTGGCGCATCGGCGTGTTCGAGCATTCATCGGTGGCGCGCGACCTGATGGTGTCGTTCCTCACCCGGGCCGGCGCCGACGTGGTGCGGCTTGGCCGCTCGGAGAGCTTCGTTGCCGTCGACACCGAGGCGTTTTCCGATCCGCTGTTTGAGCCGCGCTTCGGCTGGATCCGCCAGCATGGCCTGCATGCCATCGTCTCGACCGACGGTGACGGCGACCGGCCGCTGTTGATCGATGGCGAGGGCAATTTCGTACGCGGCGATGTGCTCGGCATGCTGGCCGCGCGCTTCCTCGGCGCCGACCGGGTGGTGACGCCGGTTACCTCCAACTCGGCGATCGAGGGGGTCGGCTGGTTCGGCCGGGTCGACCGCACCAAGGTCGGCTCACCCTATGTCATCTCCGGCATGGTGGAGGCGGCGGTGGGCTCGCCCGGCGCGGTGGTCGGGTTCGAGGCCAATGGCGGCCTGCTGCTGGGCAGCGAAGTAACGATCAACGGCCGTAGTCTGAGCCCGCTGCCGACGCGTGATGCGGTGCTGCCGATGCTGGCAGTGCTGGGCACGGCGGCCAAACTCGGCGAAAGCGTCGCCGGGCTGGTGCGGACCCTGCCGGTGCGCGCAGCGCTCAGCGATCGGCTGGCGCATGTGGCGAGCGAACGCAGCGCCGCACTGCTTACCGGCCTGGTCGAGCAGCCGGGCTATGCCAAGGAGTTCTTTGCGCCGGTGGGCGAGGTGGAATCGGTCTCGACCATCGATGGCCCGCGCTTCTCGCTCACCTCCGGCGACACGGTACACTACCGCGCCTCCGGCAACGCGCCGGAACTGCGCTGCTATGTCGAGGGCGTGACGCCGGAGCGGGCCAGGGAGTTGCTGGATTGGGGGCTGACTGCGGCCAGCGCGGTGGTGCGCTAGTGTCGCTCGCTGGGGGCGTTCATCCGTTACGTTTGTCAGTATTGTCTCAATTCCCCGTTTGCTGATGTATTCGAGGGCGACGTGGACAGCGTCTGCTCTTGAGTGTGTTCTTGTGCTTCGGGTGATGAAATGGCGAGCGAGCCGGGACTGCTTCAGTTTGCAGTACTGATCGACGGGGAGAACATTTCGCCCAAGGTCGCCGACCAGCTCTTCAGGGAGGTGGCCAAACTGGGCCAGGCGCCGGTGCGGCGGGTCTATGGGGATTTCGACGGTCCTGCCAAAGGCTGGAAGGACGCGGTTTCGCGCCATGCGATCGTTGCGCGTCAGCAGTTTCGCAACGTGCCGAACAAGAATGCCTCTGACATCGCGCTGGTCATCGAGGCGATGGACCTGATGCACACGAGGCAGCTCGATGGCTTCTGCCTCGTCGCCTCGGACAGCGACTACACCGGTCTCGCCACGCGATTGCGGGAGCAGGGACTGCAAGTGTTCGGCTTTGGGGGAAAGGTCGCTGCCCCGAGCTTCAGGCAAGCTTGTCACCAGTTCATCGAGGTCGAGATCGGTAAGCCCGCGACCGAAGGGCCGATCTTCGTTTCACCCAGGAAGCCCGTCGCCATCGTCCTCAACCCGGCAAAGCCTACCTCGGCCAAGAACCTCCTGATGGACGCGTTTGCACGGCTGAACGCTGATGATTGGGTGCCGCTTTCCGTTCTGCTGAAGGAAGTGCGAGCAATCCAGCCGCAGTTCACACCCAAGGATTATGGCGCGGCAAAGCCGATTGCGCTGGTTCGAAAAACCGGCTGTTTCGATGCCGAGTTGCGGGGTGGCACGATGATGGTGCGCAAGAAGCCGGCGGCCGCTGCGATGGCTGCGAAGGCCGCCTGAGCGCCCCTTACTCCCGCACCACCACAAAAGCTGCGGCGCTGGCCATGATTACCCCAGCGGTGCGGTTCAACACCCGCAGTGCCTTGCTCGACTTGAAGAAGTCCCGCGCCGCGGCGGCGAGGCCGGCATAGGCGCAGCCGATGGCGAGCAGCACCACCACCACGATACCGGTGAGTTCGGCAAAGCCCAGCGCCGTGATCGGCTTGTCGAGCGGAATCACCGTAGGAAGCAGGGCCAGGTAGAAGACGATGGTCTTGGGGTTGCCCATGGTCAGGGCGAAGCCGGAGAGGAAGGTCTTCCAAGCGCTGGCATCCTTCTTGGCGCCGACCTGCTCGGAGCCGGGTTTGGCGCTCCAGAACTGCCAGGCCACATAGAGCAGGTAGAGGGCGCCGGCCCACTTCACCACGAAGAACACCGGTCCGAACCAGGTGGCGATGGCAGCAAGGCCGAACAGCGCGAACACCAGGTAGACGAGGTCGCCGGCAAGGATCCCCAATACCATCGGGAAGGCTGAGCGGAAGCCGCCGCCCAGTGCGCGCGCCACCACGGCGGCAACGCCGGGGCCGGGGACGATCACCGCGATCGCATAGGCAATGGTGAAGGCGACGAGGGTGACGATGTCCATGGTGTGCTCCGCGGCAGTGAGGCGGTTCTAGCGCCAGCCGCGGCGCCTCGGCAAGGCTCAGCGGCGACGCGGCCGGTGGCAGTATGCCCAGAGCAGTATGAGCGTCATCAGCGGCGCGGCTGCGGCGACGAACGGCTGCCATTGATCTGGAAACCAGGCCGCCGCCAGCGTCCAGGGCAGGCCAATGACCACCAGAAAGACGCCGGCCAGCGGCGCGGGAGCGAAATCGAACCAACCGGTCGCGCTGACGGCGGCGTAGGCGAGAGTGGCCAGGTACAGGAGCCCGAAGGCACGAACAACCATGCGGCAAAGCCAGCGCGCAGCTTCCTGCCGGTAGTGCCGGCCGACCTGGCCGACCGAATGCGTGCCGTCGCCGACGGCCACGACGGCTGGCGCCACTGGCGCTTCGCGCCGGCGGCGGAGGGTTGGAACGGTGCCTGGTGCTCGGTTGTCCCTCATTGCACAGACGAGGGTAAGGAAACCCGGTTGTGGATTTGCTTAACCGGAGCCAGCCAGGCAGGGCTGATGCCCGACATGGTTTCTCATGTCACAACGGATTGACAGCCTACCTACTGGTAGATAGATACGCGACATGGAACAGCAGACAGCAGACCGGATCCTGGCTTCGGCGCGCGAACTCGTCATCGCCGGCGGCTACCATGGCTTCAGCTATGCCGATATCGCCGACGTCGTGGGCATTCGAAAGCCGAGCATCCACCATCACTTCCCGGCCAAGGCCGACCTGGTGCGGGCGCTGGTCGCCGGCTATCGGGATGATCTGGCGGCTGGATTGGCGCAGTTCGAGAGTTCGTCGCCCGATGCCGCGGTGCAACTGCAACGTTACATCGCAACCTGGGAAGCCTGCATCACCGACGGCAGCATGCCGTTCTGTCTCGGCGCTCAGCTTGCCGCCGAGTTGCCGGCGCTGCCGCCTGAGGTGGCGGTGGAGGTGAAGGCACATTTCCGCCTGCTTGCCGCCTGGCTCACCCAGGTGGTGGCGCGCGGCGTGGAGCAGGGCAGGTTCACTATCATCGGGTCTGCTGCGACCGAGGCCGAATCCATCATGGCGACCGTCCACGGCGCCATGCTGTCGGCCCGTGCCTACGGCACCCCCGCGACGTTCGGGCTGATCGTCGGGCCGCTGCTCGATCGCCTCATCATCTGAAACGCCTGACCTGCCACGGCAGGTCACGCACGCTTTCGAAACCTACCTACTAGAAGGTTAATAGATGGACAGTGCACCCACACCTGACAATGGCCAGGCCGGCTGGCTCAGGACGTACTCTTATCTCCGTTTCGCCGTTTCGGCGGCCTGGGTCGCGGCAGCGTTCCTGCTGGCGCCGCTCAGCCCAACCCTCACGGCAGCGCTGCTGGTGCTTTACCCGGCCTGGGATGCGCTGGCCAACGTCGTCGATGCACAGCGCAATGGCGGCCTCGCACGAAACCTGTCGCAACTGATCAATGTCGTGGTCAGTGCGATCACCACGCTCGCCGTGGCCGTGGCGCTGGGGCAGGGGATGGCTGCGGTGATCGTGGTGTTTGGCGCCTGGGCCATCCTCAGCGGGGCGCTGCAGTTGACCACCGCCGTGCGCCGCTGGGCCTCGGGCGGACAATGGGCGATGGTGCTGAGTGGCGCGCAATCGGCACTGGCGGGCGGCTTCTTCGTGGTTTCCGCCACCACGATGCCGAATCCCGGCATCGCCCTGATCGCCGGCTATGCGGCCTTCGGCGCCGTGTATTTCCTCGTCACCGCGGTGTGGCTGAGCCTGCGCGGCGGCAGACCGCCTGAGCACGCCCGATAGGCCTCGGCTTCGCGCTGCGAGGCGAAAGCGGCAAGCTCCCTGCCTGCCGCAGCATCGCAAGCCGAGACCTCCGCTTTCGCGGGCGCGGCCCCGCGGCGTCGGTTCGAATAAGGGGCCGCGCTTCGGCTCACGGCAGCCGGCTAAGACGCTCCGTCAGCAGTTCGTAGAACCCGGCCGCATCGCCCGAGCGCAGATAGGTGACGTTCTTGGCACGGCCGGTGACGCCCCAGTAGTCGGCGACGGTCATGCCGACGGTCAGTTCGCTCGCGGTTTCGATCACCACGTTGATATGGCGGCCCTGGAACAGCTCGGGCTTCAGCATGTAGGCGATAACGCAGGGGTCATGCAGCGGCGCGCCGTTGGAGCCATATTTGTTGAGGTCG
>JAEUMC010000888.1 GCA_016793415.1 Devosia sp.
ACGGCGGCGTCACGGTAGGCCCCGACGTTCGAATAGGCCGGGCGCCAGTCGGCCGGGTCGAGCGACAACGCGGCGTCGATGCCGAGAAAGCCGGTCTCGACATAGTCGGCGGCGACCAGTGACCAGTCGCTGCTGAGGAAGAAGTCACTGTCGCGCCGGACCAGCATCTCCCAGATGGCGAAGCGGTCGGCGTCGTCGGTTGCGTAAGGGTTGGTCTCGCTCATTGCACGTCCGGGGGCAGCGGGAAATGCGGTTCCGGCAGGGTACCGCCCATCGATTCCGAGATTCTGCGCGCCGCGCGGTAGAGCATGATGGCGGCATCATCGAAGGGAACGATGATCTGCTGGCTGGTGAGGAACGGCATGGTCAGCGCCGCAATCGAGATGCCGGCGGTATTGATGATGGGAAAGCTGAGATCGGTCACCCCCTGCACCATCTCGCCCTCGATCCGTTCATAGCCGCGTCTGGCAATGGTCTCGATGCGGCCGCGGTAGCGCTTCGCCTGTTCGGGCGGCAGCAGTGCCTCCGACTGGCCGATGATCCAGGACTGCACGGGAGCGGACTGAAAGGCGATGATGGTGCGCCCCGAGGTGCCGCGGATGGCCGGGCTGGCAGCGCCGACGCGCAGCCGGATGGCGATCGGCGCGGGGCTGTCGACCTGGGCGATGATGCGCTGGTTCAGTCCATCGAGCACCGCCATGTGGATGGCCTGCGAGGTTTCGAGCGCCAGGGCATTCATGATCGGCTGGGCAGCGTCGACGACGCGCCGGAACGGCGGGAACAGCGTGGCGAGGCCATAGAGCTGGGTTGAGAGCACCAGCGCTTCTTCCCCGGGCGGCCGGATCAGGTAGCCGCGCCGCTCGAGCGCCATCACCATGCGGTAGACCTCCGACAGCGAGCGGCCGAGTCGCTGGGCGATCTGGCTCGGCGTCACCGGGACCGTCAGGGTCGCCAGCAGTTCGAGCACATCGAGGCCTTTTTCCAGCGCCGGGGCGGTGTATTCCGCCTTGGGCACGGGCTTCCGACGCTTGCGGGTGCCCTTCTCGGCCGTGGCCGGAGCACTTTTGTCAGCTGCTGCCATGCTCCCCTCGCTCGACACCTGCGGCGCCGATGTCCACTAACATCGCGTCAGCCGGCTCGCCACCTTGGGGGCGAGCCGAGGCACAGGAAATCGCCAGACTAGTTCCAGAGCAGCAGCCAGCCGGCTCCCGGGCAATCGAACAGCTGCGTCGCCCCGGTGGGAACGCCATTGGCCAGCGGCAGCGCCTTGACCGTCGAGGAGTCCCAGCCGGCGACCAGCACGTGGCTTTCGGTGGCCAGCAGGTGCTGCGGCCATTGCGCCTGGCTGTCCAGTTCGGAGACCAGCGTCGGCGTGGCGCCGGAGACATCGAAGGTCGAGATGGTGTCGAGGCTGCGATTGGCGAAATAGACGTGCCGGCCGTCGGGCGCGCGCTGGATATCGCCGGGGTAGTTGCGGGACCAGCGGGTCTTGCCGGGGCCGGATTGCCGGGTGCTGCGGACGTTGGCCCAGCTCGATGCAGGCTCGCCCAGCCGTCCCACCACCAGGTTCGAGCCGAGCTCGCCGCTCACCGCGAGGCGCCCGTCGGGCAGCACCACGGCATGGCGTGGTCCGGTGTTGGCGGGCACCGCCGTCGCCCGGACCTGGGTCAGGGCGTCGGTGCCGGGTTTCGTGAGGTCGAGGCTGAACTCGCGAATGAGGTCGGCGCCGAGGTCGATGACCACCAGGGTATTGCCGATGAAGAAGGCCTGGTGCGGGTGCGCATCGTCCTGCCGTTCCAGCTCCGGGCCGCCGCCGCTGAGCTTCAGCTGGGTAATCGGGCCATCGAAGCTGCCGTCGGCGGCGAGGCGCTGCAGCCCGAGCGTGCTGGTGGTGTAGTTGGTGACGATCAGCAGCCGGCCGCTCGGATCGACCACGAGGTGGCAGGGCTCGGCGCCGTCGCTCGACTTCTCACCGAGGGTGATCGCCGTGTCGCCTTCGATCCGCCAGGCATGGATCTCGCCTTCGAGGCCGACGCGCGAGGTGCCGTAGACCACCGGCAGGCCGGGGTGGCGGGCGAGGCTCGAAAGCTGGTTGACCCGGGCGAGGGTCTTGCCCCGCCACTTGCCATCCTGCTGCACCCAGCGGGTCAACCCATGCAGCTCGAACACACCGCGCGACGCGACCAGCAGCGACTGGCCCTCAGCAAGCCTGAACTCCGACATCATTTCCCCCCAAACAAAACTATTCCGATGCGCCCGGACCGAAACCGTCCCAATGCGCTACGACGTTGCCGCGTTCGACCACGTTAGCCCGCCGCAGCATGGCGAAGGCCATGCAGACATGGTTCGGCACGATCTCCAACCGCGTGCCTACTGGTAGCGGCATCGGCGCCCCCTGACCATGCCAGCGGAGCCAGCCATGTTCTTCCGACATCTTCTCGATCACCCAGCCGGGCGCGTTGACGATCAGGCCTATGCCGGGGAACTCGTCGCGATGCGCCGAGGCCGGCACCAGGTCGGTGCTCAGCGATTTCGAGCCGGCGTCGATACAGGCGCGCTCGGGATCAGGATGGCTGACCACGGTGGCGATGACGCGGATGGCGGTGGTCGCGAGGCTGGCGTTGCCGAGCGCGATCTGGCCGACATCGTTGAAGGCGTAGATGCCGGGGCGGATCTGCGTCACGCCAGGGACATGCGCCACTTCGCGCGCCGACGCCGAAGCGCCGAGCGAGACGATCGGCAGCGGCACGCCGCGGGCCCGAATAGCGGTGGCGACGCCGACCATGAACGCGCCGGCAGCGCGGGCGCGGCTCGCGAGATCCGGATGATCCTTGGCGCCGTAGGTGGTGCCTTCATGCGTGTAGATGCCGACGAGCTCGACGCCCGGAACGGCATGGATGGCTGCCGCCACGTCCGGGGCCTTGTCGGCCGCAACGCCCTCGCGGCCGAGCCCGGAATCGATCGCCAGCATCATCCGGGCGGTGGCGCCGGCGGCGGCGAACACCGCGCCGATGCTGGCGGCGGCGGCTTCGCTGTCGGTGGCGAGGGTCAGGTCAACGCGGCGCGACAGGGCGAGCGCCCGTTCGGCCTTATCCCTGCCGACGATCGGGTTGGCGACGAACAGCCGCTTCACCCCGGCCGCCGCGAAGGCTTCGGCTTCGCCGAGCTTGGCGACGCAGAGCCCGTCGGCGCCGTGCTGCACCTGGCGCAGGCCGATCTCGGCCATGCGGTGGGTCTTGGCGTGCGGGAACAGTTCGACCTCGGCCGAGCGGGCGATCGCCGCCATCTCGTCGAGATTGCCGTCGAGCACGCCGAGATCGAGCACCAGGCCCGGGGTCGAGACCGGCAAGTCGGCCCAGCTCGGACCGGCCGCGTCGTTGGCGATGGAGATAGCGGTCGCGGCCATGCTCAGGCTCCCAGCGTCAGCGCCCGGCCGGCGCGGTGGCCGGTGACGCGGTTGTTCTCGACGGCGAACTGGCCGTTGACCAGCACATGGACGATGCCGGTGGCGGCCTGGCGCGGGTGCTCGTAGGTGGCGTTGGCCTTGACGTTGGCGGCGTCAAACACCACCAGATCGGCCTTGGCGCCGGCAGCAATGCGGCCGCGATCGGTCAGCCGCAGCCGGTCGGCGGCCGAGCTGGTCATGTGTCGTACGCATTCCTCGAGCGTCAGCACCTTCTCCTCGCGCACATAGGTCT
>JAEUMC010000907.1 GCA_016793415.1 Devosia sp.
TTGCGCGATCCGCGCCAATGCGCCATCGCGCCAGCGCGGTGGAGCGGAGCCGCCGGTGCTGGCCGAGATCGGTGCCAAGGCGGAGGCGGCAATGATGATGGCAGAGCAGATGCCGATCTGTACCAGGGCCAGCGTCACCGCGCCGCGCAGGTCGAAATCGAGCCGTACGGCGGCATAGATCGCCACCTCCAGCGTCTGGTTGGCCGGGCCGCCACCGAGCAGCAGCACGATGGGAAAGCTGGTGAAGGCGAGGAGGAAGATGATGGCGGCGAGGCCCGGCAGCGTGGTGCGCAACATGGGCCAGTCGATCACCCTGAACCGCTGCCAGGCGCCCAGCCCCAGGCTCTGGCCGGTCTTCAGGCGTTTTTCGGGAATGGCGTCGAGCCGCGCCAGGAGGATGCGGGCGGCAAAGGAAGCATCGAGGATGACATGGGCCGCGAGGATGCCGCCGAGGCCGAACAGCGGCACTTCGAGCGGCTGGCCGGTCAGGGCCAGCGACAGCTGGTTGATCCAGCCGGCACGGCCCCAGACCGCCAGCAGCCCGAAGGCGACGATCAGCCCGGGGGTGACGATGGCGGAGGCGAACAATCCGACGACGAGATCGCGGCCGGGGAAGCGCAGCCGGTTCAGCGCCCAGGCGAGCGCCGTGCCGACGAGCAGCGACAGCACGGTGCTGAGCCCGGCCTGGATGCTGGTCATCGACACCAGATGCCAGACATCGACGCTCGATTGCCGCGACGGCTCGCCCGCCGCAGTGGCGAGGATCGCCAGCAGCACCAGCGCCACCAGGGCGGCGATGGCGGCAGCGATGGCCGCCCCGGCGAGGAGCCGGAGCGGCCGGTGCGGCAGCACCAGGTTACTGGAGCGCGGCGAGAGCAGCATCCACCCAGGCCCGGCCATTGGCGGCAAGCGCGGCTTCGTCGACCGGCAGCACCTTTGCCGGCGGCGTGCCGAACGCAGCCGGCAGGTCAGCGCCGATGTCGATCACCGGGTACATCCAGTTGGTGGTCGGGATCACCTTCTGCGCTTCGGGGGTGACGAGATAGGCGAGGAAGGCCTTGCCGAGCTCTGCCTGTCTGGCGCCCTTCAGCAGGCCCGCCACTTCGACCTGCGGTACGAAGCCTTCGGTGAACGGGGCGTAGGCGTACTTGTCGTCATTCTCGGCGACGGCATGATAGGCAGGCGAGGTGGTGTAGCTCAGCACCATGTCGGCCTGGCCGTCGAGGAACAGGCCATAGGCCTCCGACCAGCCGCGCGTCATGGTGAGGACGTGCGGCTTCAGGCCCTTCCAGATCTCGGGGGCGCGTTCGCCATAGGCGGTCTGGACCCACAGGACGTTGCCGAGCCCGGGCGTCGACGAGCGCGGATCCTCGATGACGATCTTGAAGCTCGCGGGCAGTGCAATGAGCTCTTCGAACGAGGTCGGCGGGTTCGGCGTCTTCTCCTTGTTGTAGACGAAGGCGAAGTAGCCGTAGTCGAACGGCACGAACTCGGCGTCGCTCCACGGCAGGGACAGACCCTCGAGGGTCAGCCCGTGCGGTGCGAACAGCCCGGTGGTGCGGGCTTCGCCGGAGGTGGCGGTGTCGAGGCCGACGACCAGGTCGGCCTTGGTCGAGGCGCCTTCAAGCTGCACCTTGCGCAGCGTCGAGATGGCATCCTCGGAGGTGGTGAA
>JAEUMC010000938.1 GCA_016793415.1 Devosia sp.
GATCCTCGGCTGTTCCGCTCCCGCGCTCAGGGCGAACTGCGCGTGGTCGAAGACCGTGTGTCGACCCGCTTCGACGCGGCCCTGCGGCAGGTTTACGGTGGTCGCAAGTTCAACGAGGCGCTATCCGACCAGCGCCCGGCCATGATGCGCGAGGCCCGCGACCTGATTCGTCCGGACATGGCCCAGCTGGGTATTGAGGTCGTCGACGTGCGCATCATCCGCACCGACCTCGACCCGAGCGTTTCGGCCCAGACCTTCGACCGCATGAAGGCGGAACGTCTGGCCGAGGCGGCGCTGCTGCGTGCCCGTGGTCAGGAAGCGGCGCAGACCGCTCGCGCCATCGCCGACCGCCAGGCCGTCGAGATCCTCTCGGCCGCCCGCCGCGACGCGGAAATCCTGCGAGGCGAGGGTGACGCGCAGCGCTCGCAGATCTTCGCCGATGCCTACAACCGGGACACCGACTTCTTCGATTTCTACCGCTCGATGCAGTCGTACCGCGCCGCGCTCGGGCCGAATGGCACCACCATGGTGCTGTCGCCCAACTCGGAGTTCTTCCGCTTCTTTCAGAACCAGAACCCCGACAACGTGACGCCGCCACCGGAAGCCGCGACGACGCCGATTCCGGCGACGCCGCTGGTGGAAGAGCCGGCCGATGACTCGCCGGTGCTGAGCCAGCCGGCTGCCGACGCGGTCACTGCGCCGGCGGAAACCACGCCGGCGGCTCCGACTGAGCCGGCAGCGACGGAAACGGCACCGGCTGCCCCGGCGCAGTAAATGCTCGAGCTCTTCTCGGCACTGGCCCTCGTGCTGGTCCTGGAAGGGCTCGTCTATGCCGCATTTCCCGAACAGATGAAGAAGTTGCTGGCGTCGATTCAATCGACGCCAGCTTCAACCATTCGTGCGGCTGCGCTGGCTTGCGCCGGGGTCGGACTTGTTCTCTTGTGGCTGCTTCGGGGCTGACTGCGACATGCGCGGCCACGGCTGAGTCGTTGCAGGAGAAGTGAATGCGTGCTGCCGGTCGGGTTTTGCGGTCACTGGCCGTCGCCGGAGTGCTGGCCCTGTCGGTGCCGGTCGTCCCTGTCTTTGCCAAAGGCCCGGAGTCGGTAGCGGCCCTTGCCGAGCAGCTCTCGCCCGCCGTGGTGAATATCGGCACGTCGCGCCGCGTGCCCGGCGGTGGTGGCGTGCCGTTCCCGGATCTGCCGGATGGCTCGCCGCTGGAAGATCTGTTCGATGAGCACAACCCCAATAACGGGCTGGGCGAGGAGCAGATGCAGGAGGCGCGCAGCCTCGGCTCGGGCTTCATCATTTCGGCCGAAGGCATCGTCGTCACCAACAATCACGTCATCGAGGGCGCCGAGGAGATCGACGTCTACCTGACCGACGGGACGCGCCTGCCGGCGACCATCGTCGGCAAGGACGACAAGACCGATCTCGCTGTACTCAAGGTCGATGCCGGACATGAACTGCCGTTCGTGGAGTTTGGCGACAGCGACAAGGCGGTGGTCGGCGACTGGGTCATGGCGATCGGCAACCCGTTCGGCCTTGGCGGATCGGTGACCCTGGGCATCGTGTCCGCCCGTAACCGCGATATCCAGTCCGGCCCCTACGACCAGTTCATCCAGACCGATGCAGCGATCAACCAGGGCAATTCCGGCGGCCCGCTGTTCGACATGGATGGCAAGGTCGTCGGCATCAACACGGCCATCATCGCCCGCGGCGGCTCCTCGCTCGGCATTGGCTTCGCCGTGCCGGTGAATCTGGCGCGGCCGGTGATCGACCAGCTTGCCGAGTTCGGCGAAACTCGCCGCGGCTGGCTGGGCGTCGGTATCCAGGAAGTCAGCGAAGACATTGCCAGCAGCCTTGGCCTCAAGAGCACGGCCGGCGCACTGGTGATCGACGTCACCAAGGGCGGCCCGTCCGAAGGGCAGGTGATCGAGGGCGATATCATCCTCGAGTTCGACAGCAAGCCGATCGCCCGCATGCGCGACCTGCCGCGCGTTGTCGCCGAGACCGAGGTCGGCAAGGCCGTACCGGTGAAGATCCTGCGCAACGGTGCCGAGCAGACCCTCAGCATCACCCTGGGCCGGCTGGAGCTCGGCGAGCAGCTGATCGCCAAGAACAATGCCCCGGCAACGCCGGCGCCGGCCCCTGCGCCCGAACCGACCGCCACGGAAGAAGAGGCGCCTCCGCCGGGCCTGCCGGACCTGGTCGGCTTCGATGTGGCGCTGCTCGATGAGGACAAGCGCGCCGAGTTCGGCATCGCGCCAGAGGAAGACGGCATCGTCGTCACCAGCGTCAAAAGCGGCAGCGATGCCGATCAGAAGGGCTTTATCCCGGGGCTGCTGGTTACCGAGGTGAACCAGAAGGAAATCGGCACCGTCGACGAGCTGAGCGAGCTGGTGGCCGAGGCCAAGGAAGCCGGACGCCCGGCAGTGCTGTTCAAGGTCATAGACCCCACGGGCACCAGCCGGTTCATCGCGGTGCGGCTGAGCTAGCCGATAGAGGGATTGGCGATCCGATAGACCACGTGCGAGCGGAGCGGATGCCCCGGCGCCAGTCGCGGGTGCTCGAAATCGGCATCTGCGTCACGCACCATGCCGATCTTTTCCATGACGCGCTGGCTCGGAAGGTTGCCGGCGAAGGTGAAGGCGACGATTTCAGGCAGGTTCAGCACGGCGAAGCCATAATCGAGCCAGGCACGGGCGCCCTCCGGCGCGAGGCCCGATCCCCAGAACGCCTTGCCGAACTGCCAGCCGATCTCGACGGGAGGCTGGCCGCGAATAGCCGCCCGGGTCTCATCGGAGATGTATCCGAGCCCGATCAGGCCGACGAACTGCCCGGTCGATTTGAGTTCGGCCGCGCCGAAATGAAAGCCGGCTGCCGCCTGTCGCTCGATGGAGAAGTCGAGCTGCGCCTTGGTTTGCTCTGGCGTGGCGACCGTAGGATAGAAGCGGCGCACTTCCGGATCGCCCAGCACCGTCGCCAGCGGCGCATGGTCGCGGCTCTCCCAGGATCTAAGGATCAGGCGCTCTGTCTGGAGCCTCACCTGACGATGTCCTCGTCGGTATAGCCCTGCAGGTAGAGCAGGGCGGTGAGGTCGCCATGGTCGATGCGGATACCCGCTTGAGCCGCGACATGCGGCTTGGCGTGGAGCGCCACGCCGAACCCGGCCGCCTTGATCATGTCGAGGTCGTTGGCGCCGTCGCCGACCGCCATGGTGGCTGATGCCGGCAGGTTGCGCTCGGCGGCCAGCGCCTCGAGCCGATGCAGCTTGGTCGATTTGTCGACGATCGGGCTGGCCACCGTGCCGGTGAGCTGCTCGCCATCGAACTCGAGCACGTTGGCGATCGCCTCGTCGAAGCCGATCCGCTTGGCGAAGTAGTCGGCAAAGAAGGTGAAGCCGCCGGAGACCAGCGAGGTATAGGCCCCATAGGCCTTCATGGTGTGGATCAGGGCGCGGCCGCCCGGCGCGAGGGTGATGCGTTCGCGCCGGATCTCCTCGATGGCGGCGCGCTCCAGGCCTTTGATCAGTGCGACGCGCGTGCGCAGCGCCTGCTCGAAATCCAGCTCGCCGTTCATGGCGCGCTCGGTGATCGCCGCGACCTCGGCCTTGATCCCCACTGCGTCGGCCAGCTCGTCGATGCACTCCTGCTCGATCATGGTCGAATCCATGTCGGCAACCAGCACCTGCTTGCGGCGGCCCTCCGCCGGGACGAGCGCCACGTCCACCGGCCGACCGCCGATGACGGCACGAGCGGCGGCAACCGGGTCGGCCGCCTTGGGAGATTCGATCTCGCAGGCGATGCGCTGGTGCAGCCAGTTGATCTCGCCCCTGGTCTCGTGCTGGATCGCCGCCACCAGCGCCGAGTCAATTGCAGGGTCAGCCGGATTGGCGATGAGGCAGAGTACCGTCATGTGCGTGAGAAAGGCCTGAACAGGATGGGCAGACGCCCGGAAAAGCGCGCCGTGTTGATAGCGGGTCCGACTGCCAGCGGCAAGTCGGCGCTGGCGCTCGACGTCGCCCGGCAGCAGGGCGGGGTGATCGTCAACACGGACGCGCTGCAGGTCTACGACGTGCTGCAGTTGCTCACGGCGCGGCCCTCGGAAATCGAGATGGCCGGCGTGCCGCATCGGCTCTACGGCGCGGTGCATCCCTCAGTCCGGTTCTCGACCGGCGAATGGGCGCGTGCAGCGGCTGCCGCAATCGAGGCCGAGGACCGGCCGCTGATCTTCGTCGGCGGGACCGGGCTCTATTTCGATGTACTGACCACCGGGTTTGCCGACGTGCCGGAGGTGCCGGCCGAGGCGTTGGCTGCGGCCGCAGCCGAGGTCGAGGGGCTGGACCGGGAAGCGCGGGGTCGGCTGATCGCGGCGCGCGACCCGGTGATCGCAGGACGCCTGAAAGCTCCGGATCCGCAGCGGGTGATCCGCGCCCTGGCTGTGCTGAACGCGACAGGACGATCGCTCGCCAGCTATCAGGACGAGGGGCAAAGCGGGCTGCTCGATGGGTACGGGCTCGAGCGCATGGTACTCAATCCCGACCGCGAGCTGCTGCGCCAGCGTATCGCGCGGCGGTTCGAGACGATGTTCGCCAGCGGTGCAGTCGAAGAAGTCCAGGCACTGCTGGCGCTCGAACTCGATCCGAGCCTGCCGGCAATGAAGGCGATCGGCGTGCCGGAGATCGCCGCGATGCTGGCCGGGGAGATCGAAGAGGATATCGCCATCGAGCGCGCCGTCATTGCGACGCGGCAATATGCCAAGCGCCAGCGGACCTGGTTCCGCAACCGCATGGCCGACTGGAACTGGATCGTCCCCTAGGTGACGTCGATGCGCGTCGCGCCGGTGGTGCGTTCGAGATCGGCGGCGGTGATCTCGAACACCGAGCGGGGGTCACCGGCCGCGGCCCACACCGTGCCGTAATTGTGCAGCGCGTCATCGAGATAGGTGGTCAGCGGAGCAGGGTGCCCATAGGGCGACACTCCACCGATCGAGAAGCCGGTATGCAGCTTGACGAAATCGGCGTCGGGCCGCTCCAGCACCTCGCCGATCCGCTGGCCGGCGCGTTTCTCGTGCACGCGGTTGCTGCCTGAAACCAGCAGCAGATAAGGCTTGCCGCTCTCCTTGCCTTTGAACAGCAGCGATTTGACGATGCGACCCACCTCGACGCCGAGCGCATCGGCAGCCATCTGGGCCGTGGTCGCCAGTTGCTCGAGTACGATCACCCGGGCGGGCAGGGCGTGGCGGGCAAGGGCATCCGCAACCCGCTGTTCGGAGGGTTTGAGCTGGGACATTCGATGGCTCCTAGGCCGATAGGGCGGAGGTTTTGATCAGGCCGAGCCGCCCACGCAGGGAGAAGCGACTGACCAGCAGTATCGCCACGAAGGCGAGGCCGGTCGCAAGCCCCAACCAGACGCCGACGCCGCGCAGGTCGAGCACGAAGCCGAGCACATAGGCGGTCGGCAGTCCGACGCACCAGTAGCCGAAGATGGCGAGCAGCATCGGCGTGCGGGTGTCCGACAGGCCGCGCAGCGAGTGCGCGGCGACCACCTGTGCACCATCGGCCAACTGAAAGATGCCGGCGATTCCCAGATAGGTGGCGGCCAGCATCAGCGCGGTCGCATTGGCCGGGTCGGTGCTGTCGAGGAAGATCGCCACCAGCGCGTGCGGGATTGCGAGGAACAAGGCGGCGGTCAACGCCATGAACCCTGTCCCCATGCCGATAGCAGTCCAGCCGGCGAGGCGCACACCTTCGGCGTCGC
>JAEUMC010000499.1 GCA_016793415.1 Devosia sp.
GTTGCCGGGCAGATCTACACCATCGAGTCAGTGGTATGGCATGTGTCGGGCTTGCCGTGGGTCGGGGATTTCCTGGGCGTGCACCTCATGGAGATCAACCGCCCACCCGGTCGCATGACCGGAGAGGTCGTGCCTTACCGCATCGAGTGTTTCCGGCCGCTGGTGGACGACAGCCAGGAGCGCGATCTGGCGCTGTTCACGCCGCTGCTCGACCCCGAAGAGGTCGAGGGCTGATCATCAGCGGGTAAAGCTGGCGGCGCCGACGATCGGACCGGGCAGACCCGCGTGATCTTCCTGAATCAGGATGACGGCGCCGTTGGAGCGGCCGGTCAGCACCTCGGCGAGCGGCAGGGTAAGCTCGGCGCCGGCGTCGGCCTTCCACATCCCCAGTACCTGGCGACCGGTGACGATCTGCGTATAGGCAACCTGCTTGCCCTCGTTCTCGCCGCGTTCGATGGTGACGTCGGCGCGATCGAGGAAGGTGACCAGCCAGATCATCGCGTCAGCGTGACCGGCTTTGGCGGGCACCGAAACCTGCAGCATGTCGTCGGGGGCCTGGGTGAGCTTGACGTCGAGCGGCAGGCTGGCACCGCCAAGCGCCGTGTTGACCGCATCGCGCTTGGAGCCGACGAGGCCGCCCTTGCCGTTGATCACCAGCTGCGGGGTGAAGATGCGGGATGAACCCCAGCTCTCGGCATAGTTGCGCTGCCGATCGGAGTTTTCCTTGGTGCCGAAGGTGTCTTCCCAGCCGATATAGTCCCAGTAGTCGACGTGGTAGGCGAGCGCCACGACGTCGGGGCGCCTGCCCATCTCGTCGAGCATGGCGTCGGCCTTCGGGCAGGACTTGCAGCCCTGCGAGGTGAACAGCTCCAGCACCGCCTTGGGCGCAAGCTTGATCTCCCCGGCGAGGGCGGGAGCGATCAAGGCAAGCGAAAGGGAGACGCCGCAAAGGATCGAACGAAAAAGCATGGCGACGTTTGTAGGCAGGCGGGTTGTCCCGCGCGAGTCAAATCGCCGCGACTTTGCGTGATGGGGAAAAGGCACCAAGGCAGCGGACAGGATCGAACGTGCAGATGCACCGGCTGCGCCCCCATCGCCCCCTCGCCCCTCTGGGGAGAGGGTGGCGGATGAGGCCGAAGGCCTCGGCCGCGGGGTGAGGGGCGCCAAGCGCTGGGATGGGTGTAGGAGCGACAGGCCGGTGTGCGTGGCTACCCCTCACCCTGACCCTCTCCCCCCGCGGACGCTCTCGCGTCCGCTAGGAGGGGAGAGGGGACGATAGGTGCGCCTATGGCTTACGCCGCGACCAGGTTGCGCAGCACGTAGTGCAGGATGCCGCCGTGCTGGTAGTACTCGAGCTCGTTGACCGTATCGATGCGGCAGCGGGTCGAGACTTCCTCGATGCGGCCGTCGGCGCGGACGATCTTCACCTTGACGGTGGAGCGCGGGGTCAGCGTGGTGAGGCCCTCGATCGAGACCGTTTCGGTGCCGTCGAGATGCAGGGTCTGCCAGCTCTCGCCGTCGGCGAACTGCAGCGGCAACACGCCCATGCCGATCAGGTTGGAGCGGTGGATGCGCTCGAAGCTCTGGGCAATGACGGCGCGGACGCCGAGCAGGCGGGTGCCCTTGGCGGCCCAGTCACGCGACGAGCCGGTGCCATATTCCTTACCGGCGAAGATCACCAGCGGGGTGTTCGACTTCTGGTAGGCCATGGCGGCGTCGTACATCGCCATCACTTCGCCGGTCGGGCCCTTGGTGAAGCCGCCTTCGACGCCCGGCACCATCTGGTTCTTGATGCGGATATTGGCGAAGGTGCCGCGCATCATCACTTCGTGGTTGCCGCGACGGGCGCCGTAAGAGTTGAAGTCCTTGGGCGCCACCTGCCGCTCGACCAGATACTTGCCCGCCGGAGTGCCGGCCTTGAACGAGCCGGCCGGCGAGATGTGGTCGGTGGTGATCGAGTCGAGGAAGAGGCTGAGGACGCGCGCCTCGTGGATGTCGGTGACCGGCGCCGGTTCCATGGTCAGGCCCTCGAAATACGGGGGGTTCTGCACATAGGTGGAGCTCGAGTTCCAGCGATAGGTCTCGCCGCCGTCGACGGCGATGGCCTGCCAGTTCTCGTCGCCCTTGAACACGTCGGAGTAGCGGCCGAGGAACATCTTGGGGGTGATCACCGTGCGAACGATGTCGGCGATCTCCTGGTTGGTCGGCCAGATGTCCTTGAGGTAGACGGGCTTGCCATCCGAACCGGTGCCGAGCGGATCGGTCGCGAGGTTCTTGTTCATGGTGCCGGCAATGGCATAGGCGACGACCAGCGGCGGCGAGGCCAGGTAGTTGGCGCGCACGTCGGGGTTCACCCGGCCTTCGAAGTTGCGGTTGCCCGAGAGCACCGAGGCAGCGACCAGGTCGTTGGCGTTGATGCATTCCGAGATCGCTTCCGGCAGCGGGCCGGAATTGCCGATGCAGGTGGTGCAGCCATAACCGACCAGGTTGAAGCCGAGCGCGTCGAGATCAGCCGAGAGGCCGGCGGCGTTCAGGTAGTCGGTCACCACCTGCGAGCCGGGCGCCAGCGAGGTCTTCACCCACGGCTTCGAGGTCAGGCCCTTGGCCCGCGCCTTGCGGGCGACGAGGCCGGCGGCGATCAAGACGTTCGGGTTCGAGGTGTTGGTGCACGAGGTGATGGCGGCGATCACCACATGGCCGTCATTGAGACCGTACTTTTCGCCGCGCACCGGCAGCGTCGCCTCTTCGGGGATGTCGTCGACGCCGGTGGCGCCTTCATCGACGAAGCGGCTCTCACCCTTCGACTCGGGCAAAGCCGTGCGCTCCTTGCGGCCGCCGGCCAGATCCTTCATCGCCTCGGCGAATTTCGGCGCGGCGTCGACCAGCGAGACGCGGTCCTGCGGGCGCTTGGGGCCGGAGAGCGAGGGGACGACCGTGGTGAGGTCGAGCGACAGGGTGTCGGTGAACAGCGGATCGGGGCTGTCGGTGGTGCGGTACATGCCCTGGGCCTCGGAATAGGCCTTCACCAG
>JAEUMC010000507.1 GCA_016793415.1 Devosia sp.
CGATATAGAGGCAGAGCAGCGGCGGGTAGTTGTAGATATCTGTGTACTTCGGGGTGAGCTTCAGCTGGTCGACATAGAGCAGGATGATGCCGCCGACGATCAGCGACACGCAGAACACCACCGGCGTCTCGTAGATCACCGTCTTGATGAAATCGTGCAGCAGCACGCCGGCGATCGCCGCCGGAAACGAGGCGAGGATGACCCCGAGGATGAAGCGCAGAGCCCCGGGTTTCCGCGCGATTGCGTCCCTGGCGATGCCGAGCAGGCGCTGGAAATACACCACCAGGATGGCGAGGATGGCGCCCAGCTGGATCAGCACCTCGAACACCCGGCCCGGGCTGTTGAAGCCGAGGAAGTGCCCCGCCAGCAGGATATGAGCGGTCGAGGACACCGGTAGGAATTCGGTAAGCCCCTCGATAATCCCAAGGATCAGCGGCACAAAAAGACCTTGATCGGCGTTCATCTGATCCCCTAACTCATCCCACCGGAAGGGCGGCAAGCGTGGCATCTAGCGCGATTTGCCCGGGCCCGCCAAGGATCGGCAAGGATCGTTTCACCGCATGCCACGGTTGCTGCAGCACAGGCTCGACCCCTCCTCCCGCCTCGCCCGGCTGATGTTCGCCGAATACGGCGTCGGCATCGACCTCGAAGATATCAAGCCGTGGCGCCGCGAGCCGGCGCTGCTCGAGATCAATCCGGCGGCGACGGTGCCGATCCTCGCCGAGGATGGCGAGCCGCCGGTAGTGGGGACGCTGGCAGTAATCCACGCCATCGAGGATCGCTATGTCCCGGCGGCCGTCGCGGGGTTGTTCCCCTCGCATACGGTGCTGCGCAACGAAATGTGGCGGCTGCTCGAATGGGTGCTGGTCAAGCTCAATGACGAAGTGACCCGCTATGTGCTCGAGGAAAAAATCGTCAAGCGCGATCAGCGCGGCATGACGCCGGAGCCCGGCGTGCTGCGCGTCGCCAAGGCCAACCTCGCCGAGCACCTGCACTATTTCAACTGGCTGTTCGCCACCCGGCACTGGATCGCCGGCGACACCATGACCCTCGCCGACTTTGCGCTGGCGGCTCACCTGTCGAGTCTGGACTACCTGGGCGATGTGCAGTGGGACACCTCGCCCGAAACGCGGCAGTGGTATGCTCGCATCAAGTCGCGGCCGGCCTTCCGCACCCTGCTCAACGACCGCGTCGCCGGCATGCCGGCTGCGGCGGGCTACGCTGATCTCGATTTCTGACGCAACCCGCGGGCTGTGCTACACCGCCCGGCGTGACAGAAACAAAACTCCTCGCTGAACTCAGGCAGCGCGCCAAGGCCCTCGGCTTCGAGGCATTCGGCGTGGCGCGCGCCGATGCCCGACCGGACCTGCCGGAAAAGCTGGGAACGGCGCTCAAGCGCGACTGGCACGGCGAGATGGCATGGATGGCCGAGACCGCCGAGCGACGCGGCTCGCCCGAGGCCTTGTGGCCGGAGGCCAGGTCGGTGATCGTGGTCGGGATGAACTACGGGCCGGACAGCGACCCGATGACGGACCTCGCACAGCGCTCGCTCGGCAACATCTCGGTTTACGCGCGCAACCGCGACTACCACGAGATCATCAAGGGCAAGCTCAAGGAGTTGGCCGGGCTGCTGAACCGCCGCACCGGGGCAGAAGTGAAGGTGTTCGTCGATACCGCCCCGGTGATGGAAAAGCCGCTGGGGGAGGCGGCCGGCATCGGCTGGCAGGGCAAGCACACCGTGCTGGTCAGCCGTACGTTCGGCTCGTGGCTGTTCCTCGGCGCCATCTTCACGGCGGCCGAACTGCCGAGTGACGAAGCGCATGCCGAGAGCTGCGGCAACTGCCGGCGCTGCCTCGATATCTGCCCGACCAATGCCTTTCCGGCACCGTTCCAGCTCGATGCCCGGCGCTGCCTCAGCTACCTCAACATCGAGCATCCAGGGCCGATCCCGCTGGAGTTCCGCGCGCCGATGGGCAATCGCATCTATGGCTGCGACGATTGCCTCGCGGTCTGCCCGTGGAACAAGTTCGCCTCTCAAACGCACGAGATCAAACTCAAGGCGCGCGATGAGCTGAAGGCGCCACCGCTGAACGAATTGCTGCAACTCGACGATGCCGGCTTCCGCGTCCTGTTCGCCGGCTCGCCGATCAAGCGGATCGGGCATGCGCGATTCCTGAGGAACGTGCTGATCGCCGTCGGCAACTCTGGCGACGAAGCGCTCATCCCGCTGGCCGAAGCGCGGCTGAGCGATCCCGAACCGCTGATCCGCGGCGCCGCGGTGTGGGCGGTGCGGCGGCTTGTGACGAAAGCGCGCGCGGATGCACTGGCGCTTGCGTTTTTGCCCGATGAAGGCGACATCAGCGTCCAGGCAGAGTGGAGCGCGGTCGTCCAGCCGGCGCGCGCAAACTAGAGTTCTATCTGAGATGCGCCTGTTCTTCTTCGGCATGGGTTACTCCTCGCGCGCCACCGCCCGCGCCCTGCACCTCCTCGCAGACCCCAACATCCCCGTCGCCGGCACCACCCGTAGCGCCGAAGCCGCCGAGTCGGAGGCCGACTCGGCCTACCGCATCCACGTGTTCGACGGTGAGGTGCCGGGCGCCACGCTGAGCGAAGACCTGCGCCAGGCGACCCACGTGATCCTTTCGATCCCGCCCGACGAGCGCGGCGATGCGGCGCTGAACCTGCACCGCGCCGATCTCGACGCGGCACCGAACCTCGAGTGGATCGGCTACTTCTCCACGGTCGGGGTGTATGGCGATTTCGGCGGCGAGTGGATCGACGAGGAGGCGCCGACCCGGCCGCTGAACGTGCGCTCGAAGCAGCGGGTCGAAGCCGAACAGGCATGGCGCGACTATGCGAGAGAGCGGGGCGTACCGCTGTTCATCGTGCGGCTGGCCGGTATTTACGGCCCTGGCCGCTCGGCCTTCGACAAGCTGCGTGAGGGCACGGCTCGCCGCATCGTCAAACCGAACCAGGTGTTCAACCGCATCCATGTCGCCGATATCGGCCGGATCACGGCCCGCGCCGCGCTCAGCGACCTCGAGGGCACCTACAACCTCGCCGATACCGAACCGGCGCCGCCGCAGGATCTCGTCACCTATGCGGCCCAGGTGATGGGGATCGAGCCGCCGGCCGAGGTGCCGTTCGAGACCGCCGAAATGACGCCGATGGCGCGGAGCTTCTACTCCGACAACAAGCGCGTTTCATCGAAGAAAGTGCTGGCGGCACTCGGCGCCGACCTGCTCTATCCAACCTATCGCGAAGGTCTCGACGCCATCTGGAAAGGCCGGCAATGAGCGCTCCCAAGCCTGCCACCCCGCCGCAGCGCGTGGTGCTCGACGGCCGTTACGTGCGGCTCGAGCCGCTGACCATGGCGCATGCAGCCGACCTGTTCGCGGCCTCGAACGTCGCGGATGGCGACGAGCGCTTCGCCTATCTTGGCGATTACGCGCCCAAGGCGCAGGCGGACACCGAAGGGTTCATCCAGAGCGTTGTCGGCAAGGCCGATCCGATGCTGTTTGCCGTGATCGACAAGTCGACCGGCAAGGCCGGCGGGCGGCAGGCGCTGATGCGCATCGTGCCCGAGCACGGGGTGATCGAGATCGGCTCGATCTATTGGGGCCCGGCCATTGCCCGCACGCCACGGGCGACCGAGGCACTGTACCTGTTCGCCCGCTACATTTTCGAGGATCTCGGCTATCGCCGCTTCGAGTGGAAGTGCAACGACCGGAACGAACCGTCGAAGCGCGCCGCGCAGCGCTTCGGCTTCACCTACGAAGGGCTGTTCCGCCAGCACATGATCATGAAGGGCGAGAACCGCGACACGGCATGGTTCTCGATGCTCGACAACGAGTGGCCGGCGAGGAAGGCCGAGTTCGAGCGCTGGCTCGATCCGGGCAATTTCGATGCCGATGGGCGGCAGAAGACGTCGCTGAAGGCTGGCTAGCCCGGCAGACTATCGCCCGGGAAACTGCGGCCGGCGTAGACCTCGAAGGTGAGCCAGCCGGCCTTGATGGCGGGATCGTCGGCCATCAGGGCGCGGGTTTCCTCGACGCTGGTGGTGAAGAGCCCGATCCCGGCCATTGCGGTGTCGGTGGCAAGCGGCACCACCACCGCGAGCTGACCGGCGGCGCGGAGCGCGAAGTTGCGGCGGCCATGTTCCCAGATGACGCTGCGGTCGCCGTCGGCCTGGTAGTTCGGCCCCTTCTTCAGCACCAGCACACTGTAGGGGTGCGCCTTGCCCAGCATGTCGCGCATGTAGTCGTCGGTAATCTCGATCATCGCTGAGCTCCCTCGCTACGCGAGCTTGCCGCGTCGGCGGCTAGAGCGCCAGTGTCAGTTGCTCGGGCGGCACGGTGATTTCGCGCTCGATGGCCGCCTTCAGCAGTTCGAGATCTTCCGGCCGGCTGAGGCGATGATCGCCATCGGGGATCAGGGTGAAGGTCACCGGGTCGGTGAGCAGGTGCTGCACCAGCCGCATGGCGTGCTCGCGCGGTACGTCGGGGTCTTTGCCGCCCTGGAGGATGGTCACCGGCGCGCCGACATCGATGCCGCGGCCGAACATCAGGTGATGCTGGTTGCCGTCCTCGATCAGCCGCGCCGTATAGGGATAGGGCTCGGCCGAATATTGCGAGGGACGCTGCACGACGCCATCGCGCTTCAGCGCCGCGAGCTGCGTCTTGGTCATCCGCTTGGTCATCAGCTCGGCCGTCGCATCCACCGCCGGGGCAATCAGCACCAGCGCCTTGATCCGGTCGCCCTGCCCCTGCCGGTTGAGCTCGCGCGCCATCAGCAGCGCCAGCCAGCCGCCGAGCGAGGAGCCGACGATCACCTGCGGGCCGGAGGTCGTCGCGAATACCGCCAGCGATTCCTCGAGCCAGCGGCTCACCGTACCGTCGAGAAAGTCGCCGCCGGACAGGCCATTGCCGGAATGATCGAGCCGCGTGACGGCGAGACCCTTTTCAGCGCCGAAGGCATCGAGCGCCGTGGCCTTGGTGCCGGCCATGTCGGAGCGATAGCCGTTGAGCCAGAAGATGCCCGGCGATTTTCCCGGCCGGCGCAGCATGGCAATGCGACGCGCCGCGCTGCCTTCACCCACCTCCAGATACTCAACCGCGGGTTCCATGCCTGCCGACTCCATCTCTCAGTTGCCGGCGTTTTGCCCCGCGTTAGCCTTCGCGGCAACAGTTTGTCATCAAACCACGCCTCGCTGCTGTTTCTTGTCTGTTCCGGTGTTGACTTATGGCCGACGCAGCACGATTTTAGCCGCGATTTCCCGCCGCTCCGGTAACAATCGAAGGATCGCCTCCCATTCGTCGTCCCATGAGACCCGTCGCGCCCCAGAAAGATGGGCCGCAATCCAACGAAGATATCTCCTCCCCCGATGTCCAGCTGATCGATGCCGAAGGCGCCAACCGTGGCGTCGTGCGGACGCGCGAGGCTTTGGCCGAGGCGCAGGAGCAGGGACTCGATCTCGTCATCATCTCCCCGAACTCGGTCCCGCCGGTCGCCAAGATGCTTGATCTGGGCCGCTTCAAATATGCTGCCCAGAAGAAGGCAGCCGAGGCGCGCAAGAAGCAGAAGGTCATCGAGGTCAAGGAAATCCAGCTGCGTCCGAACATCGACACGCACGATTACGAGACCAAGATGAAGGCAGTGCACCGCTTCCTCGAAGACGGGGACCGGGTGAAGGTGACGATGCGCTTCCGCGGCCGCGAGATGGCGCACCAGGAACTGGGCATGCAGCTCCTGGTCAAGGTGCAGAACGAACTCGAGGCCAAGGCCAAGGTCGAATCCGCGCCCCGCTCGGAAGGCCGCCAGATGGTGATGGTGCTGGCGCCGAAGTAAGGCGACAGCGATATGAGTCAGCAAGGGCGGCCTGCGGGTCGCCCTTTGTTTTTTGCCCCGTGCGTGTGGCTCCACCCCCTCCCAGCCTCCCCCATCAAGGGGGAGGTGAAGAGCTGAGCTTGTGGCTCGATCGCACCTGACACACCGGCCGGCACCTCCCCCTTGATGGGGGAGGCTGGGAGGGGTGGGGCAGCAGACAGACTACTGCCTCCGCCGCCCCACCACCCCAGCCAGCGCCACCAGCAGCCAGCCGACGATCAGCCCGCCTCCGCCGAGCGGCGCCGCCAGCGGGAACAGCGGGGTGCCCAGCAGCGCGCGCGCCGCGAGATCGCCGGCGAACAGCACCAGCCCAAGCAGCAGCACGATGCCGGCGGCCATCGCCACGCGGCCGGCCACGAGGCTCAGGCCGATCAGCACCGGTGCATGCAGCAGGAGGAAGTTGGCGGCAATGCCGAGATTGTCGTCGCCGGCATGGCTGGCGCGGGCCGCCGCGGCAACGCCGAGCGCACCGCAAAGGCCGGCGGCTACCAGCAGCAGGCGGGGCGCAGTTCCAGTTTCAGCCATCGAACACTCCGTAGCAGGAATCATCGCCCGCGTCGGTGTCGAGACTATCCGCAGCCACGCAAACAGAAAGGCCGGGGATCGATCCCCGGCCTTTCTCATGCGTAGGTGTGCAAGGCTTACGCCGCGAGCTTCAGCCAGGTCGGCGCGATGGCGGTACCCTGGCCGAGGCCGTAGCCGAAGCGGATGTTCAGCATGCCGACCGGCTCGACCAGCCGGGCGCCATCGAGGCCGCCGACCTTCTCGACCGCGAAGCCCGAAGCGGTGACCAGCTCGGCAACCGCGTCGACTGCCGCAGCATCATTGCCGGCAAGGAACACCGGGACGTTCTGCGTGGCGCTGACCGGGGTGTCGAACAGGCTGGCGAAGATGGTGTTGTAGCCCTTGACCAGCTTGGCCGAGGGGGCCGCGGCCTGCAGTTCTTCGGCCGCCGAGGTGGTGTGGCCAATGGCGAGGCCGGAGAAATCCGCCTTCACCGGGTTGGAGATGTCGACGACGATCTTGCCGCTCAGCGGCAGCTTGCCGGCGAGCTCGAGTGCGGCGCCATAGGGCAGCGCCAGGACGACGATGTCGGCGGCGAGCACGGCACTCTTGTAGTCGGTGACCGTGGCGCCGAGCGAGGCGGCGAACTCGCCGGCGGCGGCCGGGTTGGATGCGCCGAGCACCAGCTGCGTCTTGCCGGCGAGACGCTTGGCAAGACCCTTGCCCATGTTGCCGAGACCGAGAATTGCGGTGGTGGTCATTTGGAGAAACTCCCTGCTGCGATTGCGATGACCCTTATCTAGAGGCCCGCGCCGCGGTATAGAATTGCAGCTCACTGCGCTTCACTGTTGCACTGGAGTATCGAATGGCCGAGCTGACCAACCTCGAAACCTTCGTCGCGACGGTCAAATCCGGCAGCTTTGCCGGGGCGGCGCGGCTGCTGGGCATTTCGCCCGCCATGGTCGGACGCCGCATCCAGGCCCTCGAGGAGGATCATGGCGCCCGGCTGATCGAACGCACGACGCGGGCGCAGCGGCTGACCGAACTGGGCGAGAGTTTCTTTGCCCAGGCCGAGACGGTGCTCGAGGCGGTCGCGGAACTCGACGATCTCACCCGCACCGAACCGGGAAAACTCTCGGGTCGCATCCGAGCCACCGGCCCGGCGACGCTCGGCATCCACCGGCTCGCCGGCATCGTTGCCCGGTTCTGCGAGCAGAACCCGGCGGTGACGGTGGAACTCAGCCTCAACGACCGCCGCGCCG
>JAEUMC010000072.1 GCA_016793415.1 Devosia sp.
AACGGCAGACAAGCCGGGCCCCGGTGCATCGCGCTGGTGGGGCCGTTCGCGAGCGGCAAGACTTCGCTGCTCGAAGCGATCCTCATGCGCACTGGGGCCATTACCCGACAAGGCCACGCCAAGGACGGCAACATGGTGGGCGATGCCTCACCGGAAGCTCGCTCCAACGGCATGAGCGTCGAGGCCAACGTCGCCGAAACCGAGTTCATGGGCGACCGCTATACGTTCATCGACTGCCCCGGCTCGGTCGAGTTTCAGTATGAATCCCTTGCCGTCCTGGCCGGCTGCGACATGGCGGTGGTGGTGGCGGAAGCCGATCCGAAAAAGGTCGCGGCGCTGCAGCTGATCCTCCGGGATCTCGAAGCGCGCAAGCTGCCGCACCTCATCTTCCTCAATAAGATCGACAAGCTCTCGGGCCAGGTGCGCGACGTCCTCCAGATGCTGCAGCCGGCGAGCCGGGTGCCGCTGGTGCTGCGGCAGTTGCCGATGACCAAGGGCGGCGTGGTGACGGGCTGCATCGACCTGGCGCTCGAGCGGGCGCATGTCTACCACGAGGCCAAGGAGAGTGAGATCGTCGCCCTGCCCGACGGCGAGAAAGCCGACGAGGTTGCGGCTCGTACCGCCATGCTCGAACAAATCGCTGATTTCGACGACGTGCTGATGGAGCAACTGCTCGAGGACGTGCAGCCGGAAAAGGATCTGATCTTCAGGGACCTGGTCGAGGAGATGCGGGCTGGCAAGATCTGCCCGGTGTTCATCGGCTCGGCCGAACACGGCAACGGCATCACCCGACTACTTAAGGCGATCCGCCACGAAGCGCCGACCGTGAAGGAAACCCGTGCCCGGCTCGGGCTCGCCGACGGTCCCGGCGCCGTGGTGCAGATCATGAAGACCATGCAGACCGCGCGCAGCGGCAAGATGTGTATCGCCCGGGTGCTGAGCGGCTCGGTCGCCGATGGCGCCACGCTCCGCTCATCCGACGGGCGCGAGAGCAAGGTGTCGGGCGTGTTTCGCGTGATGGGCCAGGAGACGCAGAAGCGCGATGCCGCGCAGGAAGGCGAGACGGTGGCGCTCGGCAAGGTCGAAGCGGCTCGCACCGGCGATACGCTGTCAGCCGGCCGCATGGTCGCCGACCTGATGCCGCCGCCCGAGAGCATGCCGATGATGGCGATTGCCGTCTCACCCAAAGTGCGAAAAGACGACGTGCGGCTATCGACAGCGCTGCAGCGCATCCTCGAGGAGGACCCCTCGCTGCATCTCACGCAGGTTCCCGAGACTGGCGAAACGGTGCTCGAGGGCCATGGCGAGATGCACCTGCGGGTGGTCATCGAGCGGCTCACCGGGCGTTACGGCGTGCCGGTCACCACCTCGGTGCCGCGCATCGCCTATCGCGAGACGATCAAGAAATCCGCCAATGTCCGTGGCCGGCACAAGAAACAGTCGGGCGGGCACGGGCAGTTCGGCGATGTGGTGCTGACCATCAAACCGCTGCCGCGCGGTGGCGGGCTGGGCTTCGACGAGAAGATCACCGGCGGCGTGGTGCCCCGCCAGTATATCAGCTCGGTGGAGGCCGGGGTGCGCGAGTATTTCGGCATGGGCGGACCACTGGGTTTCCCGGTGGTCGATGTGGCGGTGACACTGACCGACGGCTCGTACCATACGGTCGACTCGTCCGATATGGCGTTCCGCCAGGCGGCGCAGATCGGCATGCGCGAGGGCATGCCGCAATGCGAGCCGGTGCTGCTGGAGCCGGTGATGGAGGTGACGGTGCACTGCCCGAGCGAGGCGACGGCACGCATCAACGCCATCCTGCCACGCCGGCGCGGCCAGATCGTCGGCTCGGACACCCGCGAAGGCTGGGACGGCTGGGACGACATCCACGCCTATGTCCCCGCCTCCGAGATGCAGGACCTGATCATCGAACTACGCTCGGCCACCGCCGGGGTCGGGAGCTTCGAACAGGCGTTCGACCATCTGGCGGAGATCGGCGGCCGATTGGCCGAGGAAGTGGCGAGCAAGTATGGGAGGCAGGTGGCCTAGGACGATGGGGCGTGGGGAGCCAAGTGCCCTCCATGCCCCCCTCTTGGAATTTCTAGGGCTTGGCGAAAAAGCCAAGCCCAAGAAATTCCATTCTCCCCCGCAAGGGGGGAGATGATCGGTGGCCTCCACCTGCATCGGATCATCAGTCAGGACTCTCCCCCTTGGCGGGGGAGAAAGCGAAAACTTGGGCTTAGCGGAGCTAAGTCCTTAGTTTTCGCAAGAGAGGGGGTCGCGGGAGGCACAATGCCTCAAGCCTCAACCACGCCCTTCACCGGCTCCGGCAGATTCAGCGCCTCGATCTTTTCGATCAGCGGCTCGATCCGCTCGACCGCATCGATGTGACGCTGCTCCATGACGAAGTTCACGGTCATGAACTCGCGGCCGGGGCAGAAGGTGGCGATGTTGGAGGCCGGGTGATAGGCGCCGCAATAGATCGGCTCCATCATCCACTGGGTGACCGGACCCAGGGTCCGGTGCGGCGGCACCAGGGTCAGCACGGTGTCGACGCGACCGGAGAAGCGCCAGAAGCGCGGGCCGTAGAGGAACGGGAACCAGCTGTTGAGCTTGCGGTGCATCGCAAACAGCGCCAGCACCTGGGTCTGGAACGAGGTGATGTCCTTGCTTTCGATCTGGCTCACCACATCGTCGACCGAGCGCACATACTCGACGAAGTCTTCCTTGTAGGGGAACTTGGCCTGTAGCGCGCGGACGCGGAAGAAATCGTCGTCGGCATCGGTACGACGGGTGTCGAGCATGGTGTAGGCCGCAGCGATCACCGCCTCGTTGAGGCGGCGGTCGGTGTCCGAATGCAGCGCGTGGGTGACGATGGCGAAATAGAGCGAGCGCTGCCGCACGCCGAGCCGGCTCGCCAGCCGGCGCAGCCGGTCGCGGCGCAGCGGCAGGGTCTTGAAGCCGAACGGCTTGTCGGGCGGCGACATGATGTGGGCGAAGAACAGGTGCAGCGAGACGCCGATACCGGCCTGCAGTGCGCCCTTCAGCCGGTCGCCGAAGCTGACCTTGTTGTCCTTGTTGGACTGGATACCGTGCCCCGCCGTCTGCGAGCGCGACAGCAGCGCCGAATCCGAACCTTCGAGCACGCAGTGGGCGGCGCGCACCTGGATCACCGAAATACGGCCCTCGGCGTCGGGGCCATCCTTGAGCGTCGCCGCCATGAAGCGGAACAGCGGCAGATCGGGGTGATCGAAGATATCGGCGCTCTTACCCAACCACTTGTCCGGGTAGCCGTCGAAACTATCGACCAGTTCCACCGAGGTGATGGCGTCGAGCTGGCTCTCGGTGAACGGATGCCCGGGGCGGGCGCCGACGAAGCCGTGCGTCAATTGCGGCGCCAGCGCCACGACCTGCGCCACCAGCTCCTTGAGCTTCTGTTTGTCGAACCTCTCCTTGGAGAAGGCGGTGAAGAAGATCGTGTCCTTGCCGGCGTACAGGAACCACTGGAAGTTGGTGAACAGTGCCTGCGGATTCTTCTGCACTGCAGCAAAGGCAAGGTCGAGCGCCTCGGCATGATTGCTGGCGAAGCTCGACGACGAAAAGCTCTTCATGGTTCAACCCGAACAAAATGTGACCACAATAAGCCACGTGTGGGCTTCAGGGGTCAATCGCTTAGGCCCCAAGCGATTAATGCCCGAGCTACGTGTTGCGTTGCGGCCCCACGCGCCGTAAAGCTCACCCTGATAGTTTCAATCCTAACAGTGCCTCGCCCGAGGCTCCCCCCGTGCGCATCATCCCCCTCGTCCTCGCGGTCGCGCTGTTCATGGAAAACATGGACTCGACGGTCATTGCGACCTCGCTGCCGGCGATCGCGGCGGATATCGGGGCCGAGCCGATTTCGCTCAAACTGGCGCTCACCGCCTATTTCGTGGCGCTCGCCATCTTCATCCCGCTATCGGGCTGGATGGCCGACCGGTTCGGGGCCAAGAACATCTTTCGCGTCGCCATCGTGGTGTTCATGGCCGGCTCGATCTGCTGCGCCTTCTCGGACTCACTGCTGACGTTCGTGCTGTCACGGTTCCTCCAGGGTATCGGCGGCTCGATGATGACGCCGGTGGCGCGCCTGGTGCTGGTGCGCGCGACCCCGCGTAACGAGCTGGTCTCGGCCATGGCCTGGCTTACCATCCCGGCGCTGATCGGCCCGATCACCGGCCCGCCGCTGGGTGGTTTCCTTACTACCTATCTCAGCTGGCACTGGATCTTCTGGATCAACGTGCCGATCGGCATCATCGGGCTGATCCTCGTGACCAGGTATCTCCACGCCGCCGACGGCCGCAACGAGCGGCCAGTGGACGTGCCGGGGCTGGTGCTTTCGGCCATCACCTTTGCCGGCATCATGTTCGGCTTCTCGGTGATCAGCCTGCCGGCCATCCCGACGATCGCCGGCTATGCCTCGATCATTGTCGGGGTGATTGCCGGGCTGCTTTACCTCAGGCACGCGCGGCGCACGCCGTTCCCGATCCTCGACCCGAAAATGTTCCGGCTGCCGCTGTTCCGCAACGCCATCATCGGCGGCTCGCTGTTCCGCATCGGCATCGGCGCGTTCCCGTTCCTGATGCCGCTGATGCTGCAGCTGACCTTCGGGCTGACGCCGTTCGAATCCGGCCTCACCACCTTCATCGCGGCGATCGGCGCAATCCTCTCGAAGTTCGGCGCCGAAAGGCTCTATGCCGCCTTCGGCTTTCCGCGCACGCTGATGGTCACTGCCGTGCTCGGCTGCACCTTCCTCGCCATCAACGGCTTCTTCACCCCCGCGGTGCCGCATTGGGTGCTGATGGGGGCGCTGCTGTTCGGGGGTCTCACCCGCTCGTTCTTCTTCACCGGCG
>JAEUMC010000116.1 GCA_016793415.1 Devosia sp.
CGTTTTTCGAGCCGCACATAGTTGCGGTCCTGCAGCACCGAGATGGTGGCAGCGTAAGTGGAAGGACGGCCGATGCCGATCTCTTCCATCTTCTTGATCAGGCTGGCTTCCGAGTAGCGCGGCGGCGGCTGCGTGAAGTGCTGCTCGATCAGCGCCTGTTCCAGTTTCGGCCGGTCACCGACGTTGAGCGGCGGCAGCTCGCGGCTGTCCTCGTCTTCCTCGGCGTTGGGATCGCGATCTTCCTTGGCTTCGACACCGTAGAGCGCGAGAAAGCCGGGGAAGGTGACAACCGAACCGACCGCGCGCAGCGCGATGTCGCGGCTGGTGGCAAATACCGAGATGTCGGCCGTGGTGCGTTCGATCTCGGCCGAACGCATCTGGCTGGCCAGGGTGCGCTTCCAGATGAGCTCATAGAGGCGATGTTTGTCCGGATCGCCGCGCAGCGTATCGGGATGCCGGAACATGTCGGTCGGACGGATGGCCTCGTGCGCTTCCTGCGCGTTCTTGGCCTTGGTCGAATAGATGCGCGCCTTTTCGGGCAGGTAGTCGGCGCCAAAGTTCTTCACGATGGCGCGACGGGCCTGGTCGATACCTTCCGGCGCCATCTGCACCGCGTCGGTTCGCATATAGGTGATGATCCCGTCCTCATAGAGCCGCTGCGCGATCTGCATGGTGCGCGCCGGAGCAAAGCCGAGCCGCGACGAGGCGTCCTGTTGCAGGCTCGAGGTGCTGAACGGGGCGTAGGGGTTGCGCTTGGTCGGCTTCTTGTCGACCGCGCTGACCGAGAACGTGCCGGCTTCGATTGCCGCCTTCAGCGCCTCGGCTTCCTGTCCGGTGCCGACGTCGAGCTTGTCGGTCTTCTTGCCGTCTACCGAATAGAGCCGCGCCTCGAAGCTGCGGCCCTTTTCGTTTAGCCGCGCGCCGATCGACCAGTATTCCTGCGGGCGGAACTTTTCGATCTCGGACTCGCGGTCGCAGACGACCCGCAGCGCCACCGACTGCACGCGACCGGCTGAGCGCGAGCCCGGGAGCTTGCGCCACAGCACGGGCGACAGCGTGAAGCCGACGAGGTAATCGAGAGCCCGGCGGGCGAGATAGGCATCGACCAGCGGCTCGTCGATGTCGCGCGGGTTGCGCATCGCCTCGGTGATCGCGTCCCTGGTGATGGCGTTGAACACCACGCGCTTGACCGGCTTGTCCTTGACCAGCTTTTTCTGCCTGAGCACGTCGAGCACATGCCAGGAGATCGCTTCGCCTTCGCGATCGGGGTCGGTGGCGAGGATCAGTTCGTCGGCATTCTTTAGCGCATTGCCGATATCGGTAAGCCGCTTCTTCGATGCCGTGTCGACTTCCCAGCTCATCGCAAAGTCTTCGTCCGGCAGCACCGAACCGTCTTTGGCGGGCAGATCGCGGACGTGACCGAAGCTGGCAAGGACCTCGTAATCCTTGCCGAGATAGCCGCTGATCGTCTTGATCTTGTTGGGACTTTCAACGATGACGAGCTTCATGGACAGAGCTTTCGGGAGTGGCATTCGAACGCGGCGCAACATGGTGAAGCGGCTTTGGGCTGTCAACCAGCCCGGCAAGACGGTGTGCCGTTCCCCCTATGGGGGAAGAAAGTTGGGGCTCAGCAAAGCATAAACCGGTTCGTGCTAAGCGGATGTCGTCTTGGGGGACGGCATGCGCATCCTGAAAGCGGTGATCATTTTCCTGCTGGCGTTCATCGCCTTCGCGCGTCTTGCCCCGCAGGATCCATTCAATCCGCAGCACGTGACGCGCATTGCGCTGGCTCTGTCGTTGAGCGAGGGGCGGGTCGATATCGACCAACTGGCGGCCAACACCATCGATAAGTCGGCCTTCAACGGCCATTCCTACGCCGACAAGCCACCGGGCGTTTCATTGCTCGCGGTGCCGGTAGTGATGCTGACGCGCGCAGTGCTGGACGCGCGGGGCGTGAGCAGCGACCCCACGGATCCGGCGGCGCTCGAAACCTACATCCGCGTGGCGGCCATCGCCGTGATCGCGCTGCCGGCGGCGCTGGCGGTGCTGCTCGTCTATCTGATGGCGCTGCGCCTCGGAGCCGGGCAAGGGGCGGCGACCTTCGCGGCCTGCGCCCTTGCCGTCGCAACACCGTATTTCGGCTGGTCGTCCACCTTGTTCGCCCACGCCCTCTCCGGCGCCATCCTCGTTGGGGCGCTCGCCCTGGCGGTGCTGAACCGGCCGGCCGATTGGGTTGCGCCGGTAGCGGGCCTGCTGCTCGGCTTCCTCCTGGTGGTTGACATAACCGCCGCGCCGGCCGGAGCGGTGGTCGGGCTGTTCATCCTGTTGCGGTCGGAACAGCGGGGGCGCGCCTTCGTCGGGCTGGTCGTCGGCGGGCTTGTCGGGATGGCGCCGCTGCTGATCTACAACCAGTTGGCCTTCGCCTCGCCATTTCGCATGGGCTATTCGCAGGTCCAAGGCTTTGAGGGGATGCAGCAGGGCTTTTTCGGCATCGGCGTTCCGCAACCGATGGTGTTAGGCGAACTGCTGTTCGGGCACTTCCGCGGGCTGCTGCCGCTGGCGCCGGTGCTGCTGCTGGTGCCGATCGGGCTGGGGGGCATGGTCCGGCACTTGCCGACGCGCGGCGTAGCCTTCGTCATCGCCGGGGTGGTGCTGAGCTTCCTGCTGATCAATGCCGGCTATTACTATTGGGACGGCGGCTCGTCGACCGGGCCGCGCCACCTCGTCGCTTCCCTGCCTCTGGCGTGCCTGGCGCTGGCCTTTGCCTGGCCCCCCGGCTGGCCGGCGAAAATCGTGGCCCTGCTGCTATTGTCCGTGAGCCTCTTCATCTCGCTGGTGGTGGCCAGCGTCGATCCGATGTCGCCGCCCTGGTTTGAGCAACCGTTCTTCGGCTACCTGCTGCCCGGCTTCTTCCAGGGCGGCTGGCTTCCGGCCACGCTGGCGACATCGGTGATCTGGGTCGGCTTTGCCATTGTCGGCCTGTGGCCGGATGGCTCAGGGGCGAAGCGCCACCAGCTGGCCGCTTGACCATTCGACCCGACCCTCGAGGTCGAGTTCGAGCAGCAGCGTCTGCACCCGGCTGATGGCGATGCCGGTGGATTTGATGACGTCGTCGACCGGGATCGGGGTGAGGCTCAACGCTTCGATCAGCCGCGAGCGCTCATCATTGGATGGAGGAGCGGCGTCGACCGCGTCGCCGGGCAACCAATCCGGTTCGAACAGGCTGGTGCGCCGGGGGTCGGCCTCGCGCAGCGTCTCGATGATGTCGGCGGCGCCGGTGATCAGCTTGGCTCCCTGCTGGATCAGGGCGTTGCCGCCTTCGGCGCGCGGGTCGAGCGGCGAGCCGGGAACGGCGAATACCTCGCGATTCTGCTCCAGCGCCAGTCGCGCGGTGATCAGCGAGCCCGAGCGTTTGGCGGCTTCGACGACGACCGTGCCGAGCGTCAGGCCGGAGACCAGGCGGTTCCGGCGCGGGAAGTCGCGAGCTCGCGGCTCCCAACCGAGCGGCATTTCGGTGAGCAGCGCCCCGCCACTCTCGACGATCTGG
>JAEUMC010000121.1 GCA_016793415.1 Devosia sp.
AGCGCCAACACGCCGGCCGCCACCAATGTCAGTTTCTGTGTCATCGGAGGGTTATGCGGGCGAATGGCTGAATGCGGGATGAACAGAGGCGGGTCCCTGTGCGGCACCGCTCGGTGGCGCCGGCCGGCAGGAGGGCTAACAGTCAGTGCGCTCAGCCGTTTACCACCTTCTCGCTGCGCCGGAACGCAGTTACGCTCACCCTGATCTGTCGCGCTCTCGAGGCGGGAGGCTCAATCCTGCCGGAGGCGCCTCGGATGCTCTGAGGAGGAGGACCAATGAGCACGACCACCAATGCCGGTTCCCGGGCCATCGACGTGCGCTTCGGCACTGCGACGCTTGAAATCAAACTGGAGGATGGGCGCGAGCTGATCACGCCGCTCACCCGCTATCCTCGCCTGCGCGACGGCTCGCCGGCGGCCCGCCTCAACTGGCGTTTCACCGGCGGGGGCACGGGCCTGCGCTGGCCCGATCTCGATGTCGACGTCGCCGTAGCGGAACTGGAGTAGCATCGGCAACGGACTGCCGACCGAAGCGTTAGGACGGCATGGAGGTATCCGACATGCCGTCCACGGTGATTGCCGACATGGCATACGACCCGGAGACGCAGACGCTTTCGGTCTGGTTCCGCCCGTCCGGCCGGCGCTACGACTATCTCGAAGTGCCGGCCATCGAGTATGATGCGCTGCGGCGCTCGCCGTCCAAGGGGCGATACTTCAACGCCCATATCCGCGACGGCTACCCGTTCACTCAGTCCGACCGTACGGAACCGCGTCAGCGACTCGGCTCGCCAAGCCACTGAACCTGCATCCGAATTACTTCAGCCATAGGTACATGCCGACCGATTTCGGCGCTGTTTCAGCGAAGCCGTACTGGGCGTAAAGCGCCTTGGCCGGGCCATCGGCGATGAGGCTGACATAGGCGGTCGGCGGGGCGTTGGCCTTAAGCCACTCGACCAGCGCCGCGACGATCCGCTTGCCCAGCCCCTTGCCCCGGTGTGCCTCCAGTACGGCGATATCGGTAACCTGGTAAGCCGTGCCGCCATCGCCGATCACCCGGCCCATGCCGATGGCCTCGCCGGCATGCTCGATCACCACCGCATGGATAGTGTTGGGCAGGCCGCGCGCCGCCGCCGCCTCGGATTTACCGCTCAGCCCCGACAGTCGGCGCAGCTCGCGGTATTCCTCGATCGTCGGGGTCCGCTCAATCAGTTGGTAGTCGCTCACGCTTCACTCCGCATCGAACAAAGTCAGTTGTATGCCATCGGGCGCCTCGAGCCGCGAATTAGTGGAGCGAAACGGCGTCGGCCGGGGCGTACCCAGCACCTTGGCGCCTGCCGCCTCCAGCAGGTCGGTGGCCGCCGGCACATCATCGAAGCGCAGCGCCACGCGGAACTGCCCGCCTACCGGGCGGCCGACTTCGATCTTGTCGATGTTCTCGTCGTGCTGCCTGTCGCTGATCTCCAGTGTTGCGCTCCCGGCGCCGAGGATGGCGACGTTTCCGTCGTCATCGCCGACCGAGATCTGCTCCTTCAGCCCCATCGTATCGCGCCAGAACGCCACCGCCTGTTCGAAATCGTCGACGGTGATGACGAGGCGCAGCTCGCGAACGGTGTTGGTCATGTTGGCCCTCCAGCCAAATCCTGAGCGTGGGGCACCCCCACCCTTGATCCCTCCCCACAAGGGCGAGGGAGACGCCTGAACCGAGGCATTGCAGCTATCGCCTCCCTCCCCCTTGTGGGGAGGAACTGAGGGTGGGCGTGGCCCCACGCTCCGGCGTTCATGCTCAAGCCGCCACCGCGATGTCGCAGCTGCAACCGCTGGTCTTGAGCGCCTCGCGCGCCACCTCGACGAACACCCGGCGAAACCATTGCGCCCGTCCGTCGGCACGGTCGACCCGACGATAGAGCATCGACACCGGCGAGGCTTCGAGCTCCACCGGCGGAGGCGAGATCTCCAACCCATGCAGCGATGCCATGCAGCGCGCGATCGACTCCGGGATGGTGGCGATGGCCGGCATGGCGCTCAGCGCCGTCGGCAGCGCCGAGAAGCGCGGTACGGTGGCCACTACCCGTCGTGTCTGCCCGAGCTTGTCGAGCGCCGCGTCGACGTCGCCGATCATATCGCCCTCGAACGACACGGCGATGTGCGCCTCGCGGGTGAAATCCTCGAGGCTCAGCGGCGCCTTCAGCTTGAGTTGCGTGGGGTCGTAGATCGAGATCGAGGCCTGGTTGAACAGCGCCTGGCGGATGTGCCAGGAGGCCGGCTCCGGGTGCACCGAGACGCTCAGATCGAACGCGCCATCGTCGAGCTGCTGGCCGGGGTGATGGGTGTGCGAGGCCACCGAGATCAGCCTGGCGTTGGGCGCCTCGCGCCGGATCCGCGCTGCCAGCGGCCCGAAGAACGCCGTCTCGAGGTTGTCGCACATTCCGATGCGGAAGGTGCCCTCGTAGCTCAGGGGGTCGAACGCGTCGGGCATGCGGATCGCCCGCTCGATATTGCCCAGCGCATCCTCGATCGCCGGAGCGATGTCGAGGGCCCGCGGCGTCGGCTGCAGGCCGCGCCCGACCCGTACGAACAGCTCGTCGTCGAGCGCCTCGCGCAGCCGCTTCAGCGCCGCCGAAAGCCCGGGCTGGCCCAGCAGCAGCCGCTCGGCGGCGCGGCTGACATTGCGCTCCTGCATCAGCACCGAGAAGGCCAGCAGCAGGTTCAGATCGATCTTGCGAAGGGCGGCGTCATTCATCATTGCCAGTGATACCTCGCATGTCGACTATCGATTTGCAATATGGATCAGAGATCGTCAGGTTCCGCTCCCTCTGCCGGCCGGCGCTCCTCCCCACACGCGACGGCGGCATTGCGAAAGGGATATTTTCGATGACCTCTACCAAGATTGGAGGCGTCGCCGGGCTGGCCCTGTTCCTGCTCTGCGCCGCCAACTTCCTCGACGCCATGGATGTCTCCACCATCGGCGTCGCGCTGCCGGCCATCCAGGCCGAACTCGGGCTCGAGCCCAATGTGCTGCAATGGGCGGTGAGCGCCTATGTGCTCGGCTATGGCGGCTTCCTGCTGCTGGGCGGCCGGGTTGCCGATATCTTCGGCCACCGCCGCGTGTTCCTCTGGGCGCTCGGCATTTTTGCCGCCGCCTCGATCGCCGGCGCCTTCGTCGACTCAGGCCCGACGCTGATCGCCGCCCGGCTGATCAAGGGCATCGCTGCCGCCTTCACCGCGCCGGCCGCCTTGGCACTGCTGCTCAACGTCTTCGGTGAGGGTCAGGCCCGAGCGAAGGCGCTTGGCCTGTTCGCCTCGACCGGCGCCGCCGGGTTCGTGCTCGGCATGGTGCTGGGCGGGGCGGTGACCGTCCTCACCTGGCGTGCCACGCTGGTCATGGCGGCGCCGGTCGCCATCCTCGTCCTCGTCATCGCACCGTTCGTCCTGCCGCCCGACGCAAAGAGCAGCGGGAAGCGCGCCTCGTTCGACTGGGCCGGCGCCATCACCATCACGCCGGGCCTGCTGCTGTTCGTGTTCGGCGTCACCAACGCCTCGGCCGCCGGCTTTGCTGCCCCCCTCACCTGGGGCCCGCTGGTCGCTGCGCTGGCGCTGATCGTCATCTTCCTCGTCGTCGCGGCCCGCCATCCCGATCCGCTGGTGCCGCTGTCGATCTTCCGGCGGAAGACGCTGAGCCCCGCCAATATCGTCGCGGCGCTGTTCCAGGGCGTCTATGTGGGCTTCCAGTTCCTTGCGACGCTCTACTACCAGCATGTCTATGGCTGGTCGGCCTTTGCCACTGGCTTCAGCTTCGCACTGGGCGGCGCCTGCGTAATGTTCCTTGCGCCGCGGCTTGCCGGCGTGGCCCAGCGCAACGGCACCACCAAAGTGATGGCCATCGGCGTCCTGCTGCAGGCGGCCGGCTATGTGTTCTGGGTGCTGGCCCTCGGCCGGTTCGAACCGATCGCGCTGGTGATCGTCACCCAGCTCTTCCTCGGCCTTGGCTATGCCGCCACCTACCCCTCGGTGCAGGTCGCTGCCCTCGCCGACGTCGAAGACGACAAGTCTGGTTTGGCCTCAGGTCTGCTGTTTGCCTCGTTCCAGATCGGCGGCGGCATCGTGCTGGCGGCCGTCTCTGCCATCTTCACGGCAGCGCCGGGCTTCAGCTGGGAGCCCTACATCGCCGGCGGCGCGTTCGTCGCGGCGCTGGCCGTGGTGACGACGCTGATCGCGGCAGCCGGTCCGCGGTCGGGGGTTCGCGTGCCGAACGCGATGCCGCAGGCGGCGGAGTGAACTACCCCGACCCCTCCGGTGATACGCACTGGGTCGCTGGCGTTGCTCGATCGCACCAGGCGCCCGCCGTCGCAAGAATGCTGTCGAGCGTCGCAAATGGCCGCCCCAGCCCATCCTCACCGCGTCTAGGTCGGTGACCTGGGATCAAAAGCAAACCGCCCGGCGACAGCTCGCCGGGCGGCTCAAATTGATCCTGCCGAGATGCCTCAGAAGTGCCAGTTCAGGCCTGCCGTGACCTGATGCGTAGTGAACTCAAAGTCGCTGACGCCATAAGCCTGCGCGCCGTAGTCGGAATAGCGATAGGCCAGGTCGACCGACAGGTCATCCGTTGCCTTGAATTCCACACCAACCCCGGCGGTCCAGCCGATATGGGTGTTTGTGCCGACCTCGACGCCATTGCCGGCTGTGAGCGTAGCATTGGCGAAAGCCAGACCCGCCGTGACGTAAGGCAGGAACGCGCCACCATCAAAGCCGATGCGGCCACGCACACTGCCCGCCCAGTTCACATCGAAGCCGCCCGGTGGAACAAACACCTCGTCATCGGTGATGCCCGACCAGGCGATGTCACCGACAATACCGGCAACGATCCCGTCGGTCAGGGTGAAGTTTGCACCGGCATTCACGCCGACAAGCCAGCCGTTGAGATCGAAATCCACCGGCGAGGTGGCGCTACCGGCGGCGTAGCCACCAAAGACACCAATGTAAACGCCATCCCAATCGCCCGACGCTTCGACGATGCCGGGCTCATTCGGCGTGTCGATGATCAGGTCGGCGGCGTAGGTAACAGAGGCAACGCCGAGTGTTCACTTGCAATGCTGATTACTGGTGAACAGCCAGGCATTCGGCCGCACAGAAAGGCAGAACTGATCGCGATGGTTGGGCCGCGGTCTGCAATCAGCGGATTCTACCGCGGCGCCGCAGAGCGCGGGACCGGAAGTCCGCTGCTCTTGCGGCCGCCAGCGGTGCTCCAGCCTTCCCGCCATCCCCGGAGATGGCGCCCGATCAAGCCACCCGCCGCACCATCTCGTCCCCATCCGACACGGTGAACTGATCGACCAGCATGTCGAGCTCGGCCGCCTGCTGTTCGGTCTGTTCAATAGCGCCGTTGATCTGTTCGACCAGTGCGGCGTTGTGCTGGGTCATCTCGTCCATCTGGCGGACCGCCACGGTGACCTCGCCGATGCCTTCGGCCTGCGCGGCGCTGGCCGCGGCGATGCCCTCCATGAGCGTCTGGTTTTCACGCACCGAAGCGTGG
>JAEUMC010000176.1 GCA_016793415.1 Devosia sp.
TCAATCAGCCATGGTCGGCCGTTCCCATCAAAGAGCAGGTTGCCAATGTGTCGGTCAGTGTTGGCAGCCCACGAGTCGAAACCATAGCATCGCCCAATCTGCCCCCTTGAGATCAAGGCCTTCAGCAACGTCAGGACGGCAGCACCTCCCCGGTGCCCGTTCACGACGTGGGCGAAGGACGGGGTCGAGACATCGAGACTGACGAACACCAAGGCCCCTCCGGGGACCCTCGGCGACTTAGTCGCCACCAGCTCCTCATCTGTGACGTAACCAATGCAAGCTGCTGGAATGTCAAGCTTCAGCGCCGCACCTAAGGCAGCAGCCATTACTTCATTCGCAAGCTCCCTGAGAGGCAGGTCTTTGATAATTGCTTGAGCCGTCTTTCCGTCCGTCGTTAGCACCTGTCCTTTGTAGGTGTCATTGACATTAGGTATCCCGATATCCTTGAACGGCGTCGGCCGCCCCAAAACGGTCGCGCGGCCGACATAAGCCAGCGAACGTCCTGTATGCGCAGGAACAGCATTACTCACTGAGTTTTTTCCGGAACTCCAAGCCCTACTGCATCTTGCACGACAAAGTAGCAGGCCGCAACTCCTTGGCTCTTTGATCATCTTCAGTTCGACTAGAGACGTCTTTATCACAAGACGGACAAATGACAAGAACAAAACAAGAACCGACGGACCGAGTAGCTCATTGAAGCGGCCTCGTCCCAAGGTCCCTGTCTCGGTCGGGAACTGGCGAAGTGGGGCGGCCAACCTGACGGCATTAATCGTGAAGCTCTCCTCAACGGCGTCTGCCACTTCGTTGGCCTCATCGAGCGTCTGAGTTCGTGCCAATACCTACCGCCCCTAACCTTCGATCAGCCGACAGGCACCTCCCGAGCAGCCGAAGCACCCCGCAGGAACAGCAGTGCGAGAACGGCCGCTGCCACGGCCACCCATTCCGCCCCGGCAAACGCCGCGTGAAAGCCCTGCAACAGTGCCTCACTCGAGCCATCCGCCCCGGCGGCTGCCGCCAGCGCCACCATCGCGGCGAGGCCGACGGCCGAGCCGACCTGGTAGGTGGTGTTGACCAGCCCCGAGGCGAGGCCCGTCTCTTCGGGGCGGGCGCTGGACATCGCGGCCATGGTGACCGGGATATAGGCGAGCGCCATGCCGAGGGCGGCCAGCAGCGAGGCCGGCAGCACGTTGGCGAAGTAGTCGCCGCTCGGCGGCAGCTGGGTGAACAGGAACAGCGCACCGCCCATGGCGAGCAGCCCGACCACCACATTGGCCTTGATGCCGAAGCGACCGATCAGCCTGCCGGAGAGGCCGACCATGATCACCATGATGGTCAGCGTCATCGGCAGCAGCGCGAGTCCGCTGGCCAGCGCCGACAGCTGCAGGGTCTGCTGCAAATAGAGGTTGAGGTAGAACCACAACGGAATCCACGCCGCCCCGAGCAGCGCCATCAGCACGTTGCCGAGCGCCAGGTTGCGAGCGCCGAAGATCCGGAGCGGCAGCAGCGGCTCGCGCCGCATGGCCTGGATGACGAGGAAGACCACCAGCAACAACACGGCGAGGCCGAGCAGCAGCAGGGTTTGCGCCGAGGCCCACTGGCCCGGTTCGGTGGTGACGATGGCATAGACCGCCACAACCAGCGCCGCGGTGATCGTCGCCGCGCCGAGCCAATCGATCCGCCCCACCGCCGGAGCCGCATAGCGGATCACCAGCGGCGTTAGCGCGAAGACCACCAGACCCAGCGGCACGTTGATCAGGAAGGTCCACGGCCAGCTCAACCACTCGGTGATGACGCCGCCGAGGAAGACGCCGGCAGTACCGCCGGCTGCTGCCGCCGCGCCCCAGAAGCCAAAAGCCTTGCCGAGCTCGGCACCATTATGGCCGAAGAGCCGCATGACGATGGCGAGGGCCGTTGGAGCGATCAGCGCAGCCCCTACCCCCTGCAGGGCGCGGCCGGCCAGCAGCAGCTCCTGAGTGGAGGCAAGCCCGGCCAGCAGCGAGGCACCGGTGAGGATGGCGAAGCCGAGCATGAACATGCGGCGGGCACCGAACACATCGCCCAGCTTGCCGCCGAGCAGCAGCAGGCCGCCAAAGGCGATGACATAGGCGTTGAAGATCCAGCTGAGGCCGCCCGGCGTGAAGCCGAGGTCGACCTGAATGGCCGGCAGGGCCACGCCAATGATCGAGGTATCGAGAATGACGATGAATTGGGCCGCGCACAGGAGCGCGAGCGCCAGCCACCGCTTGGGGTCGGGTGTTTGCATTTTCCAGTTTCCAGTTCTGTCGCGCGCCGTGAGCGGCGCGAGATTGATCGCGCCAGCTGCGCGACTGTGGGAGCGGCGTAACGGCTCCAACTCTTGGAGGGTCAAGCCCTCAGGCGAAGCACAAAACAAAGCGCCCGGCAGAGCTAACTGCCGGGCGCTGGAGCGGCCCTGGGCCGATCAGTGGCTATGGGCGCGCGGGTCGATGCCGGTGACGCCGAAGCGCGGCTGCCGCTTCTTCGCCGCTGGCGCAGCGGCCGTGGCAAAACCCTCGATGATCGGGCATTCCGGCCGATCGTCGCCCTGGCAGTGGTCGGCCAGATGCTGCAGCGTATTGCTCATCGCCTGCAGCGCCCGCGCCTTTTCCTGCAGGGCTTCGATATGCTGCAGGGCGATCGCCTTCACGTCGGCGCTGGCCCGGCTGCGGTCGCGCCACAGCGCCAAGAGGTCTTCCATCTGCTCGACCGAGAAGCCGAGATCCCGAGCCTGGCTGATGAACCGCAACGCATGGACATCGTTGTCGGAATAGACCCGGTAGCCCGACTCGGTGCGCGGCGGCGCTTTGATCAGCCCGATCGATTCGTAATAGCGGATCA
>JAEUMC010000259.1 GCA_016793415.1 Devosia sp.
GGGCGCTGGTCGTTGCGGTCACGCGACAGATCGGCGCGACGGATGAACGCAGTCATCTCGGTGTCGTTGATGCGCACTTCGATGCCGCCATCATTGACCTCGGTCACGGTGCCGGTCACCACGGAACCCTTGCGGATGCCGTCGCCGCCGGCATCGGCCACGTCGCCGACCGCCAGCTGCTTGATGCCGAGCGAGATACGCTCCTTCTCGACGTCGACGTCGAGCACCTTGGCCTGGACGATGTCGCCGCGGTTGTAGGCCTCGAGAGCCTGCTCACCCGGCTTCTGCCAGTCGAGGTCGGAGAGGTGGACCATGCCGTCGACATCGCCATCGAGACCGATGAACAGACCGAACTCGGTCTTGTTCTTGACCTCGCCCTCGACAACGGTACCCGAGGGGTACTTGTCGGCGAAGGTTTCCCACGGGTTCGCAAGCGTCTGCTTGAGGCCCAGCGAGATACGGCGCTTCTCGGGATCGACCTCGAGCACCATCACTTCGACTTCCTGCGAGGTCGAAACGATCTTGCCCGGGTGGACGTTCTTCTTGGTCCAGCTCATCTCGGAGACGTGGATCAGGCCTTCGATGCCCGGCTCCAGCTCGACGAACGCGCCGTAGTCGGTGATGTTGGTCACGCGGCCGGTGAACTTGGCGCCGACCGGATACTTGGCGGCAATGCCATCCCACGGATCGGCCTGCAGCTGCTTCATGCCCAGCGAGATGCGGTGGCTCTCGTGGTTGATGCGGACGATCTGCACCTTGATGGTCTCGCCGATCGACAGCACTTCGGACGGGTGGTTGACCCGGCGCCAGGCGATGTCGGTGACGTGCAGCAGACCGTCGATACCGCCGAGGTCGACGAACGCACCGTAGTCGGTGATGTTCTTGACCACGCCGTCGACGACCTGGCCTTCCTCGAGCTGCTGGACGATCTCGGAGCGCTGCTCAGCGCGGCTCTCTTCGAGGATCGCACGACGCGACACGACGATATTGCCGCGACGCTTGTCCATCTTGAGGATCTGGAACGGCTGCGGCACGTTCATCAGCGGGCCGATATCGCGGATCGGACGGATGTCCACCTGCGAGCGCGGCAGGAAGGCCACGGCGCCTTCGAGGTCGACGGTGAAACCGCCCTTGACCTGGTTGAAGATGATGCCTTCGACGCGCTGGTTGGCGTTGTACATCTCTTCGAGCTTGACCCAGCTCTCTTCGCGGCGAGCCTTCTCGCGCGACAGCACGGCCTCGCCGACGGCGTTCTCGACGCGATCGACATAGACTTCGACGAGCGAACCCACCTTGATGGTGCCGTCACGGCCGGCGGCGCCGAACTCCTTGAGCGCGATGCGCCCTTCGGTCTTCAGGCCGACGTCGATGATGGCGAGATCCTTCTCGATCGCCACGACGGTGCCCTTGACCACGGTCCCTTCCAGCGGCTCGTTCTCGAGGAACGAGTCCAGCAGCAGGGATTCGAAATCTTCCTTGGTAACAGTTTGAACTGCCAAACGACTTCTCCAATGCGCCCGGTGGCTTGAGGTTGAAAGGCCCGGTTGCCAATCGCCATAACAAAGCGATCCGGTGCGCTGGCGCGCGAGCCATATGGGTTAGGATTGGTTTCCGCTGCCGGCTCTTGGAACATGCCGGGGGACGAAAGCCGCAAGGTTTGGTTTTGAGGCCTAGGGCCTCGCCTTGCGCGCCATGACCCCGTCGACAATGGCGACGGCTGCGCGGAGTGCGGCCTCTATATCCAAGAGCGTGGTGTCCAGCAAGTGGGCATCGGCTGCGGGATAGAAGCCGCCATTGGGGTTTGCCATGTCTCGGGCGTCCCGCTGCTCTATCTGGTGATAGAGGGCGTAGCGATCAACCACCTGGCCGCGCGCTTCGAACTGCCGGGCCCGGCGCTCCATCCGCGCCTTGCTGTCGGCCTCGATAAAGAGCTTCACGTCTGCGTCGGGGGCGATCTTGGTGCCGATGTCGCGGCCATCGAGCACGGCGCCGCCCGGCTGGGTGGCGAACTGGCGCTGAAAATCGAACAGGGCGGCACGCACCTCGGCGATCACCGCGACCTTGCTGGCGAGCGCCCCGGCTTCGGCCGAGGAGAGGACGGACGGATCGAGATGGGCAGTATCGACAGCGCGGGCTGCGGCGATCGCCTGCGCCTCGAACTCCGGCGTGTTCTCATAGCTGGCAACGGCGCGGCCGACGGCACGATAGAGCAGGCCCGTATCGAGGTGGGGCAGGCCGTAGTGCCGGGCGAGACCAGCCGCCAGCGTGCCCTTGCCGGATGCTGCCGGCCCATCTACCGCGATGATCATTGCCCCTCCGCACCCCTGGTCTGGCGGCCCTGCCTATCATGGCGTCCGGGCGAGGTTCCAGCGCTGCGCCCATCAACCCCCAAAGATCGGTCGGGCGAGGCCGTATTTTGGGTTTGACAGGGCGAAACTTTCACCCTAACCGGACGTTTCCCTGCGGGTGGCCCCGCCTTTCTACACGAGGAAGCAATTGGCCAACGACGAACGCGGTACCAAACGGGAAGATCCCGATACCGGCAAGAAGTTCTACGACCTGAACAAGGATCCGATCGTCTCGCCCTACACCGGCAAGTCCTATCCGCGCTCCTATTTCGAACAGAACGCCGTAGCGGCGGTGCGCGCCAAGGCCGCAGCCGAACGCGACGACGAGGATGACGAGGAAGAGATCGAGACCGAGGACGCGGCCGAACCCGGCGCGCCCGAAATCGTCTCGCTCGAGGATGCCGACGCCGAGGAGAGCGGCGGCGATGACGGTGAAGAGATTCCCGATGTCGAAGACGTCGAAGACGTCGAAGATATCGGCGACGACGACAGCGACGTGTTCCTCGAAGAGGATGAAGACGAGGACGAGAACCTCGACTTCGACGTCGGCGGCGGCGGGGACGAGCGCTAAGCTCGCCTCTCCGGCACGGGGCTTGGGGGGCAAAAGTCGAGAACTTTTCCCCACTGCACCGCCCCCACGAAATACCGCTTGCATGCGAGGGGTGACGTGGGTAGATAGCACCGCGCTGCGACGGGAACCCGCCGCGACGCATTCCCAAAGACACGATCCGATCGTGTTGCCGGATGTGAT
>JAEUMC010000261.1 GCA_016793415.1 Devosia sp.
TTCACATCCGCATCGAGCGGTACGATGATGGCAGCCTGGCGTTCGGTTTCGAAGAGTCCGACTGGCATCAGCACCCTGACATGTTCGAGCCCAGGGGACGAACGCCCGAGCAAGTGGCCTGGGCGTTGATGACCTGGTCAACGACCGCCTCGTCATCGTTCACAATCGGCAGGACGATCGGTACTGGGTCCTCGATACGATCGAGTATGAACTGGAGCTTTCGGGCGCATATGCTCCGCTCGAGTTTCGATACTGGGGCGGTGGCAGGATAGACCGAGCCGAGTTGCTAGAGGGATCGATCGACTTCAAGCCGCTCGGCTCTGTGTAGCGGTTACAGCTGCTGCACCACGTTGATCCATAGGCCTGACGGATCCTTCAGGCTGAAGCGGCGCTGGCCGAAAGCCTCGTCGGTCAGCGGGTAGTCGGGTTCCTTGCCGGTGGCGCGGACTTCCTCCAGCGCTGCCGCCGCGTCCTGAACCTCCAGCTCCATGCTGGTCCCAGCCGTATAGGTCTCGGGGCCGGGCGGGTAGGACGGGTGCGTGGGCGACATGAAGGCGATGCTGGCGCCATCGGCCTGCATCAGCACGAACCAGTCGTTCTCGAACAGCACCGTGAAGCTCAGGTGCTTCGCCCAGAAGTCGCGGCAGGCGATGAAGTGCTCGGTGACGGTAATGGGGTAGCGGTCGATGAACTGCATGTCGGCCTCCTGTGCCAGGGTCAGGGCGACAGGGATAGCCGACGGACCCTGACGATCGATGTCAGGGTTTATCGCCCGCGACGGTTTCGGATAGCTGACGCTTCAGACCATGAGCCAGCCCGGCGGCGAGCGATCCGTCGGGTCCACCGGGTAGGGGTAAGTCGGGCCAAACCATTGCTTCGGGCCGATGACCAGCTTGTCCGGCGCGCCCCCGAGCCACGCCGCCCACCAGCTGAAAGTCGAGTTCGCGATGACGAAATGCCGGCATGAGGACATCAGAAACATGTCCTCGTAAGCCGAGAATCCGGTCACCGGGCGCAATCCCTGCCAACCCGCCAGTTCGGCCAGGGCGATGTCCACGTCGTCGCTGAACAGGAAGTAGGTGGGCTCCTCGACCTGCGCCTCCAGCGCGGACCTGGCGCGGAAATAGTGGTCGGCATGCAGCAGGCCGAAGAAGGCGACGGTTTCGGGCGATCTGGTGTAGTCGCCCCGGCGGATATGGACAGCCACCGGATTGCGGACTGCTGCGATCTCGGCGGCGAGGATGGCGGTTCTCGGCGTCGCCAGGCGCCTCGCATCGAATACCCGACGCACCGAGGCCTCATGGCCCTCGAAGTAGCGCCACGACTGCAGGAAGCCGGACAAGGCGGCGGGGGCCGTCAGTTCGAGAAAGCGCGGATTGAAACCCTCGTTGCTGACGAGCGACTCCGCGCCGCGAAACGGGTCGGGCAGCAGTCGCAGCGCGATCGCAAGACGGCGGATGATCCTGAACGGCGGCACGCGCATGGTTTGCAGCTCGATGCCGAAATCGAGCAAGCCCAGGCGGCGGTCACCACGATCCTTGCGCGCGTAGTGACGAATGTCGACGAGCAACTCGGCCCCGAGACGCTCCGCCAGGGCCAGCCCGGCGGCGTACTGGAACATCTGGTTCCCAAGGCCGTCGTGGATCTTTACCCCGACCAGGTTGGGTCGCGCACCGCGCAACAAACACCCCCTTCGCCGCGGAACCAGTATGGCGGGAAATTGTGTGGTTGTCAGCGTCCGAGCCGATATGGCAGTGCTCTGCGGTCGCGGGCGTGATGGAATGGTAGACATACCGGACTTAAAATCCGGAGGGGGTATCCCCGTGTGGGTTCGAGTCCCACCGCCCGCACCAGGTCTGGAGGAGAAACCGATGTTGCTGAAGCTCGAGGTGCTGGAAGCGATCAAGCGTGGCGACATCACGCTGCAGTTCCGGCGCTGGACCCGGCCAACGGTTAAGCAGGGCGGGACATTGAAGACCAAGGTCGGCCTGCTGCAGATCGGCCGCATCGACGACATGTCGCCCTCGGCGGTGACCGAGGCCGACGCCAGGAAGGCCGGCTTCAGCGACGTGGCCGAGTTCAACAGATGGCTCGGTACCATGAAGGAAGGTCCGCTGTTCCAGCGAATCGAGGTCAGCTATCTCGGCGACGCGCCATGATCCGGCCTGCGCTTTTCGCCGTCGCCCTGATGCTCGCGACGTTGCCGGCGCTGGGCGAGGAGGCTTGCGAGACCTGGACCGCCGGGGCGCAGGAAGACGAGGGCGGGCCGGTATTCACCGTTGCTGCCTGTGCCACGGACCGGCCCGATACCTATCTGTTCATGACCTGCTCGGGCAACGAGGTCTTTATCCGCTACGACCTGGCGGCGGGCGCCGAGCGCTCCGCCGATGAAGACGAAGTCGACGATGTCGACTTCACCGTAGGCGTCTCCACGCAGCGGCTGTCGATGCGCTACGAGGCGATGGACGGGATGTTTGCCGGGAGCGTGCCGGCAAACGGACCGCTGATCGCACTGTTGAAGTCCGGCGAGGGGCTGAACGTCGTCGATGCCGATGGCCGCTACCCGATCCACAGTTTCGGACTCACTGGCTCATCCAACGCGCTGACCCGGCTGGTGCGGCAGTGCAACTAGGCGCGCAGGCGCTCGCGTAGCCAGGGCTGGTCGTCGAGGTTGGGGCCGGTGACGGTGAAGCGGCCGAGCGAGCCTTGCAGTGTCCGTTGCAGCACCACCAAGGCCCGGACCCATTCGGTGTAGAGACGGCG
>JAEUMC010000322.1 GCA_016793415.1 Devosia sp.
TAGGCGATCAGCGGATCGCGCACCGTCACCAGCACGAAGTCACCGACCTTGTCGGGGTCGATGCGGGTCATCGCCGGCCGTCCCTCGACCATCAGGCCGCGATGCGGGACGTTGTTCCAGTAAGCGTAGCGCTCGTGGATCTGCTTCAGGGCGGCGCGGCGCGCCACCTCATCGCGGGACATTGGGATAACTCCGATCGCTAGTGTACGGCGTGGACAAGGAAACCATCGGCGACGATGGTCCCTTTCTCCACGATGAAGCCGGCGCTGCCGCTGGTAAAGGTCGTGTCGGTGGCTTCGCCGGCAGGCCGGCCATCGACCACCAGACTCAGCCGGTCGCCTGATACGGTCAGCTTGAGATCGCGCTTGCCTTCGGCGCCGATCTCTACCGGAACACGCGACAGCACCTCAACCTCATCGTCATAACGCCTTATGATCAACGCCTCGCGGCCGCGCAGCATGCCGGCATAATAGCGGCGATGACCGCGAGCCCGTGCCACGAGGCCGGCGCCATCATTGATCGAATAGTCGAGGGAACTGGCGACCGAGTAATTATCCCAGTCGCGGCTGCCGGTGGTGGCGACGCCGTTCTCATAGGGGTGCGAGAAGCACAGCGTGTACTTGAAGTCCGGCGCAAAGTGCCTGGCGGAGCTGACCCAGGCGCGGGTCCAGAACGGGGTGAGGTTCCAGATCGATTTGACCAGCATGCCCCTGGTTTCAAAGGCGGCTGGCGCACCCGACCAGTCGACCGATTTCACCGTCACGCTGCCGTCGAACCGGCCATCCGCGCCGAACTCGATGCCCAGCCGGTAGAGCGGCAGCCCATTGGTATCGGGCACCAGCCAGGTGAGCGTCCCGGCATCCGACCATTCGCCCTCGATGCGCTGGATGGCATCGTCGCGGTCGTAGATCAGGGCGTAGAGACGCGCCTTGACCCCTGCCGGCCGGTCGATGACCGCGGTCACCGTCTGCCCCGGATAGAGCGTCGGGCTCGCCACCATGGCAAAGCTCGACTGCGCTGCGAACGGCTCGACGAAGACCGGCGTCGACACCGACCCAGTGACGCCGAGCGACAGGCCACTGAGCTCGACCACCAGCCCCGACCCGGCATTGCCGAGCCGCAGCGCCGCCTGGCGGCCGACGTGACGGGGACAGAGGGCGAAGCCCTGCGTCGCACCGGGATAGTCGAAGCCGTATTTCGGACGGGCGGCCGGAGCCGGCTCATCGTTGAGCGCATTGGCCGCGGCGACGATGCCACGGGTCTGCTGCACCGCGTCGGTGATGCCGGCGGCGCCATCGGCGGTGACCACATACATGAAGTCGCTGACCGGACCGCGCAGGTCGGGGCCCTGGTCGAGGGCGGCAAGCCCGAGCCGGACCCCGTTGAGGCAACCGATATTGCCGGCGTTGCAGTCGGTGTCCCAACCGGCGGTGGTGGCGATCTTCAGCGAGCGGCCGAAATCGTCGCCCGCCATCAGCAGGGCCATCAACACGATGGCGTGGTTGGGCACCATGTGGCACGGCCCGTCATAGTGATCGTAGCCGTGGTGGCCGGCAATCCAGGCGCGCACCTGGTGCCAGTCGTCGGTCTTGGCGCACTGGTTGCGGAGCTGGTCGACGACGCTCAGCAGCTGGTTGTTGCTGACATATCCGAGGCCGACGTCGAGCAGCTTGTCGACGCTCCGCTCCGAAAACGCCATCGCTTCCATGGTGCCGAGCAGCACGGCCGCATCGAGCGCAATGCCGTCATGACTGACGGACGCGGCGGCGCGCACCATCTGGGCCGCCCGATCCGGATCGTTGGGATTGGCCAGCGCGAAGGCGTCCATGAAGATCTGTGCGCCGATCTGCGCCGGGATCCATGGACCGTTGAGCTGGTGCGAGCCGGTCAGCGGCGCCTTGATGCCGTTCTTCAGGTGCAGGAATGCCGTGTGCTCGGTGGAGCGCCCGAGGCCGCCCCACCACAGGATGGTCTTTTCCTCGATGATGTAGTTGAGCCAGGTCTTGCCGACGGTGTGCGGATCGAGGTGCCTGGGATAGCCATTGTCCTCGAGCGCCCGGAAGAAGGCGAAGGTGCCCGAAATGTCGTCGTCGGGCAGCATGATCGGCAGGTTCATCTTGCCGTTGACGAAGTAATCCACCTCGCCATGCGTCTCCATGATCCGTTCATACGACCAGCCTTCGACCGGCCGGCCGTGGTAGACGCCGAGGATCTTGCCCAGGACGCCGGCGTAGATCTTTTCTTCGGTCGCGCGGTCCATCGCTTACTCCAGCACCAGCGTCATCACCAGGTCGAGGAACCGCCGATAGTCGGCGCTCGAGGCGACCTCGATTTCCGGCAGGTGGGCCCAGCCGTGATGATGGCGGAAGTCGGCGACGGTCT
>JAEUMC010000436.1 GCA_016793415.1 Devosia sp.
GCAATATCTGATCGAGCGGATCGAGGAGGCAGAGAACGTTACCGTGCAGACCGGTGCCTCGATCAGCGCGCTGATCGGCGAGGAGAGTCTCGAGAAGGTGGCGGTGCTCGACAGCGCCAGCGGCACGGTGACCGAGGTGCCGGCGCGGGCGGTGTTCGTGTTCATCGGCGCCACGCCGCGCACCGACTGGCTGAAGGACAAGCTGCAGCTCGATGCGCAGGGCTTTATCCTCTCGGGTCCGGACCTGCTGCGGGAGCCGGGGCGCAAACCCGAGGGCTGGCTCGCCGAGCGCGAGCCGTTCTGGCTGGAGACCAGCGTGCCGGGAATCTTCGTGGCCGGCGACGTGCGGCGGCAATCGACCAAGCGCATCGCCTCAGCGGTCGGCGAAGGAGCGATGGCGGTGACCTTCGTGCATCAGCATCTGCGCGGCTCGGCGCCGGCACAGCGGCCGCCAGCCAGCGGTGGCTGAGCCATGTCCGCCATCGCGACCGACACAGGCTCCATCGCCCTGATCAGGCAGGTGCCGATCTTTGCCGAGTTGAGCGATGCCGAAGCGAGCGAACTCTGGCAGGCCGGCCAGCGGGTCCATGTCGCCCCGGGTGAAGTCTTCATCCGCGAGGGCGAGCAAGGCGGCTCGCTCTACATCATCCTCGCCGGCGCGGTGGAGGTGACCAAGGCGGATGGCGAACACGAAGTGACGCTGGCGACGCGCGGGCCGGGCGAATTCCTGGGCGAGATGTCGTTGCTGGAACAGGCGGCGCGCACCGCCTCGGTGCGGGCAACCGAGCCGAGCGAGTTGCTGGCGATCGGCTCGGAGGCGTTCCGGCAGTTGCTGGCGCGCCGGCCGGAGGCGGCGGCAACGCTGCTGCGGACCGTCACCTCGCGGCTCAGAAGCACCGAGGCCTCGCTGGTGCAGTCGGACAAGCTGGCGGCGCTCGGGACGCTGGCGGCCGGCCTCGCGCATGAGCTGAACAACCCCGCAGCGGCGATCCAGCGCTCGACCGGCTACCTCAGCGAGGCGTTCGAGGGGTGGCGGCGCCGTACCGTCGAGCTCAGCATGCTGGAGATGACGCCTGAGGAGCGGGCGGGGCTGGCGGAACTCGAACGCAGCATCGCCGATTGCCGCGCCACCCGCTGTTCGGACGCCGAAGCCAGGCGCATCGAGTCGCGGCTGAGCCAGCGGCTCGAAGCGCTTGATATCACCGAGCCATGGGAGATCGCCCCGGCGATGGCGGCCTATGGCTGGTCGGTCGAGCGGCTGGAGCCGGTGCTCGCTACCTTCGCGGCTGATCATATCGAGCCGGTGCTGCAATGGCTGGGGCGCGGCTTGGCGGCGCAGCAGCTGATGGAGGAGATCGAGGTCGCGTCCAAAGCCATCTCCAGCATCGTGCGCTCGGTGAAGTCCTATGCCTATCTCGACCAGGCGCCCGTCCAGGACGTCGATATCGCCATGAGCCTCGACGACACGCTGATGATCCTCAATCACAAGCTGAAGCAGGGGGTCGCCGTCACCCGGATGTACGAGCCGGCGCTGCCCCGCATCGAGGCCTATGCGGGCGAGCTCAACCAGGTGTGGACCAACCTGATCGACAATGCGGTGCAGGCGATGGGGGGCGAAGGCCGGCTGGAAGTGGGGGCAAAGCGGCTGGGCGAAGAGGTCGAGGTGCTGATCGCCGATAGCGGACCGGGCATCCCGGAAGAGGTCGGACGGCGGATTTTCGAGCCCTTCTTCACCACCAAGGCGCAAGGCGTCGGCACCGGCCTCGGGCTCCACATCGCCCACAATATCGTGGTCAACCGGCATCGCGGGCGGATCAGCTTCACCTCGCACCCCGGACAAACCGAGTTCCGCATCGTGCTGCCGCTGCGGCTCGGCCGCCCGGCGACACCGGAGAAGAGCCATGTCGTTCGATGAATTCGGGCGCTGCGTCCATGACGCGCTGATCCGCGATATCGTGCCGAGTTCGCCTGACACCTGCCCCGAATGCGTGGCGCGCGGCGACGAGTGGGTGCACCTCAGGGTGTGCCTCATCTGCGGCCATGTCGGCTGCTGCGATGAATCGCCCAACCGCCACGCCCGCCGGCATTTCCATGCGACGGGCCATCCGGTGATCCAGTCGTACGAGATCGGCGAAAACTGGCGCTACTGCTTCATCGACGACATCGAGCTGCCGCCGGGCGAGACACTGCGCCGCTAGACATCGATCCGGTGAGGCTAGAGCGCGAACGGCTTGAAGTGCTTGCTGAGCTTCAGCGTCTGAGCCTGGTAGTTCGAGCCCAGACCCGTGCCGTAGAGCCGGTC
>JAEUMC010000509.1 GCA_016793415.1 Devosia sp.
AACTTCGAGAAGAACCGGCTCAGCGCCAGGTTGCCGCCCTGGAACCACAGGTTGTCCTGCGCCACCGGCTTGTACATGTTGCGCAACTCGCCGTGCCACGGGCCCGGATCATGGCGCGTCCCGGACCCCAGTCCCCAGCAGGTGCCGATCTCGTCCGCCACCTCGCGCGACACGATCTTGGCCACCACCTCGTGCATCGACTGGAAGCCGGTCGACTGGATGATCACGTCGGCAGCAACCTCGCTGCCGTCGGCAAAGCGAATCCCTCCCGGCGTCAGGGTCTCGATCTCCACCCCCGCCTTGATCCGGATTTCGCCGTCGATGATCAGCTGCGAAGCGCCGACATCGACATAATAGCCCGAGCCGGTGCGATAGGCCTTCATCATCAGCCCGGTTTCGTCCGGGCCGAAATCGATGAGGAACCCGGTGGCGCGGAGCTTGTCGTAGAACGCCGCGTCGCGCGCCCGGATCTTGTCGTAGAGCGCCCGCTGCTTTTGCGGCTGCAGCGCGAACGGTGTCGCCGCCCCCATCAGATCGGCGGTGTCGACATCGATCCCGGCAGCCACCGCCGCCTCCGAATAGGTGTCGAAGGCGAGTTCCATCAGCGTCTCGGAGCGCACCACCGTGGTGGGCGAACGCTGCACCATGGTGACCTCTGCGCCGGCTTCCCACAGGTCGACCGAGACATCGTGCCCCGAACTGGCGGCGCCGATCACCACCACCCGCTTGCCCTTGTACTGCGAACCATCCGAGTACTGGCTGGAATGGAGGATCTCGCCGGTGAAGCCGGTCGCCCCCGGCAGCGGGATGAACTTCGGCGGGCCATAAGCGCCGGTGGCGAACACCAGTTGCGTCGGCTTGAGGGTGATCGGCTTGCCGTCGCGCCTCAGCTCCACCGTCCAGCGCTGTTCAGCCGCGTCGAACTTCGCCGAGACGCACTCGGTGCTGCCCCAGTAACTGAGCTCCATCACCTTGACGTACATTTCGAGCCAGTCGCCCATCTTGTCCTTGGGGGTAAAGACGGGCCAGTGCGCCGGAAACGGCACATAGGGCAGGTGGTCGTACCAGACCGGGTCGTGCAGGACGAGCGAACGATAGCGGTTGCGCCAGGAATCGCCGGCCTTGGGGTTCTTCTCGACGATGACAGTGGGCACGCCCAGCTGCTTCAGCCGAGCGCCCAGCATGATGCCACCCTGTCCGCCGCCGATAACCAGGCAGTACGGATCCGACCCGGCCCCGAACGAAGCCTCCTCACGCGCTCGCGCCTCCGACCAGGTCTCGCGGTTGCGGTCGGCGCCGTGGCGGACGCCCATGGCGCGGGTGAAGCCGATCGCCTCCTCGTGCCCGGCAAGCGCCTGCAGCGTGGTGAGGATGGTGCGGCATCTGCCGCCTTCGAGGGTGAAGATGCCCTGCCCCCGCCCAGCCTCGGTGGTGAAGCTGAACCAGGCCTCGAGCGGTTCGGTCCGCCCGCCCGAGGCCCTGGTGACCTCCCAGCCCGATGGCCCGGTGCTCGCAAGTGTTGCCTCGAGCATGGCGGCGATGGCGGGCTTCCCCTCCATCGTCTTGACGTTCCAGGTGAACGCCACGATGTCGCGCCAGTAGCAATCCTCGGCAAACAGCTCCAGCGTTCCGGCAATGTCGCCTTGCGCCAGCCTGTCGCTGAACATGACGAGCCAGGCGGCCGCCGCCGCCGCGGGTGCAGTATCGTGCATTCAATAACCCCAACTATGGGCGACGGACCGGCCGCCGCAGAAACCCGCGAGACAGACGCGGCAAAAACTCAGTCGCCCAAGGGCTCCAGCACCCGGCCCTTGCGATGGTTCAGCACGGTGTACTTGATCCGGCGCAGCGTCTCGCGCGCATCCGGGTCGAGCCTGGTGCCGACGGCGCTCGAAACGAGGTCGATAATGGCGAGGAACGCGTAACGCGAAGCGGTCGGCTTCAGCGGATCGGGGAATTCCGGGATGTCGACCGTAAGCGCCACGTCGGCCGTGGCGGCGAGGTCAGTGTCGGGCGCCGTGATGCAGATCGCCTTGGCCCGGTAGTGCTTGGCCAGTTGCACCGCTTCCACCACCTCGCGGGTGCGGCCGGTGCCCGAGATGGCGATCACCAGGTCGTTGGGCTTCAGCGTCGAAGCCGTCATCTTCATCACGTAGGGGTCGGAATGAGCCGTCACCACCACGCCGTAACGGAACAGCCGGTTCTGCGTCTCCATCGCCAGCGAGGTCGAGCTGCCGCCTAGCCCGAACACCAGTACCTGGTGGGCGCTCGCCACCAGTTCGGCCGCCGCGACGATGTCCTTGGGATCGATCTGCCGCTCGACCAGGCTGAGGGCATTGCGCGCTTCGCCGAACACCTCGGTCCAGAGCGGCGAGGCATCCGAACTCACCTCGCCGGCTGGCGGCGCCGGCGCGAAGTAGAGCCGCCCCACCACCACGCTCTGCGCCAGCTTCAGCTTGAAATCACGCACCCCGTCACAGCCGATGGCGCGGCAGAAGCGGGTCACCGTCGGCTCGCTCACTTCGGCGCGCCTGGCGATCTCGGCGTTCGAGGCATCGACCGAAAA
>JAEUMC010000538.1 GCA_016793415.1 Devosia sp.
TCCCATCGCGTCGCTGCTGAGCGATCTTGAGCAAGGGGGCACCCAAGTCCCAGCCGCTCCATCCCGGCAGGATGAGGCCGCAGCTTAGCCCTATGGGGCTGCGGTCGAGGTCGCGCGGACCGGACTACCACCGAAGCAATCGCCTCCCCAGAACAGCGCCAAGGCCAGCAAGAGCGGCAATCGCGGGAGAATAGCACGTGGCCATGAAGAGAGCGGAATCGTCCGTGCAGTAGAGCGCATAGGCAGTCGCTGCGATCCCTCCAGCCAATGTCCCCGCATAAAAGCCTGCCAAGGTCGGTCGCATTGGCGCCCCGCGTCTCAGAACGAGGATGAGACCGCCCAAGGGCACTATACCGAGCGCGGGAATGGCGACGAGGCAGAGCAGCCGGTTCTTGCCTGTTGCGGCCATGGCCCAAAGCCCACTGTCCAGTGTCTGAAGCTCGATGACGACTGCTACAGCGAGGAGCGCCGGCGCGAACAGCAGGATCCAGGGTGCTGGCGTGGAGGGGAAGCCAGGGCTGAAAGAGCTGCGGACGAGGCCAAGTGCGGTCGCAGCCAGGGTTATCGTCACAACGAACTTGAACAAGAACGCACCGGTTCCGGCCACGATCGCGAGATCGGGGCGCACCCCAATCGTCAGCGTGAGAGCCGCGCCCGCCCAGACGACCGACGCCAGAACCGCGGCGGGGAGCAGTGCCTGCGGCGGGTGTCGCCGCGTCGGCAGGTCGGCGACTAGGGCGGCAATCAACTCCTCCGTCGTCAGCCGCGCTGGCCCCGTTCGATGGCGGTAGCCTCTACGCTTGACGAACATAGCTCTGCTCGCCCCCGAGTAAGCATGGGCATCGCGCCCGAAATGTAGTTCGCCTAACCCCGCATTTTGTTACGTGGCGGGCGAAGTATTTCGCTTGTGGCCAACGTCAGATCACGGGATCGTGTTCATAACCGACGTAACGGTTGGGCCTGACGAGCGAACTACCCAATGCGTGCAGCATGATCCCGCGCGCCGAACAACCATGGGATGGGAGAGACTTGATGAACACAAGAGCGACAGTAACCACGGCACTTCTCGCCAGCGCGATTTCGGCGGCACTCGCCTCGGCGGCGATGGCCGGCCCGCTCACCGACGGTGAGATGAAGGCTGCAATGGATGCGGGCAAGGAGAAGTGCTACGGCGTCTCGCTGGCCGGTCTGAACGACTGTGCGGCTGGCCCGGGCACGACTTGCCAGGGCACTTCGACGGTCGACTTCCAGGGCAATGCCTGGGCGCTGGTCCCCGGCGGCACCTGCGCCACCATAGTGGTTCCCGGCGGACGTACGGGTTCGCTCGAGCCGTTGACCCGCGACCTGCCCGCGTAACGACCGAGCAGCCGGAAAGCGGAGGCACGATGAACGAACATCCGAGATTTCACCTCTCGCCGTCGTCGCGAGCCTCGAGCTTTCCGGCGCACGCCGTCGACGGACTGGCCGGAACCAGCCTCAAGCATGAGCACCTGGCCGCGATTCTTATGGACAAGCCGCAGCGCGCCTTCTTCGAGGTTCACGCCGAAAACTACATGGGTGCCGGCGGTCCGCCGCACGACGCCCTGACCCGCGTCCGCCGCGACTATCCGGTCTCGCTGCATGGCGTCTGCATGTCGATCGGCGGACCGCAGCCGATCGACAAGGCGCACCTTGCGCGGTTCAAGGCGCTGGTCGATCGCTATGAGCCTGCGTTGGTCTCCGAGCATCTGGCCTGGTCGACGCATGAGACAACTTATTTCAACGACCTGCTGCCGCTGCCCTACACGGAGGCAACGCTGGCGCGGGTCGCGGACCACATCGACGAAGTGCAGGAGGCGATCGGCCGGCCGATCTTGCTCGAAAACCCGTCCACCTACGTCATTTTCCCCGAGTCGACGATGAGCGAGACGGAGTTCATCCGCGCGCTCGTTCGGCGCACCGGATGCGGCCTGCTGCTCGACGTCAACAATGTCTTCGTGTCGGCAACCAACCACGGCTACGCCGCCTTCGACTACCTCATGAATTTCCCTCTCCAGCATGTGGGGGAGATTCACCTGGCAGGGCACGCCGAGCAAACGGACGACGAAGGCGACCTCCTCCTCATCGACAGCCACGATGGCCCCGTGGCCGATGCGGTCTGGAAACTCTACGAAATCGTCATCGAGCGGCGCGGACCAATACCGACGCTGATCGAATGGGACAGCGAGATTCCCGACTGGCCCGTTCTTCAGGCCGAGGCGACTGCGGCACAGGCGATCCTCGACCGTCACGCCGCTGGGGTGTGTGCGCATGCGGGTTGACGGCGGCATGAGCGAGTCCGGCGACGCGCGCTCGTTTGCGGCCGCGTTTACCTCGGCGTTGCTGATGCCCGACCGTCCCGCGCCGGCTGTGGTCGCGGGTCCGTCGGGAAAGGCGGCCGTAAAGCGATACGGCGTCTATCGCAACAACGTCACGGTCAGCCTCATCAACGCGCTGGCCGCTGTGTTCCCGGCGACGCAACGGATCACCGGCTCCGATTTCTTTCGTGAGATGGCCCGCCAGCACGTGCGAGCGACACCACCGACCTCGCCGCTGCTGTTTGAATATGGCCGCGATTTTCCCGGGTTCATCGAGCACTACGAACATGCGAAATCCCTGCCTTGGCTGGCTGACATCGCCCGCATCGAACGCGCCTGGCTCGATGCCTATCACGCAGCCGACGCCGATCCCCTTGCATTGGCCACGCTCGCCGCCATTCCCCCGGAGCGCCTGATGGATGTGAACTTCGTCGCCCATCCGGCAACCCGTATCGCGCGTTCCCGCTATTCGGCGCTGACGATCTTCTCGGCGAACCGGCTCGATCAGCCGGTTTCGCAGATCGATGCGAGCGCTTCTGAGGACACGCTCATTACCAGGCCAGGTCTCGAAGTCATGGCGCGCCGGCTGCCTCCCGGCGGTGCGACGTTTCTCATCGGGCTGATTGCCGGTGAATCGCTTGGAGCAGCCGCGAGCGCGGCGCTGGACGAGGCAGGCGCTGCGTTCGACCTGGGTGGCAACATCGCCGGCATGATTGACGCCGGAGTCTTCGTCGGCGTTTCGGAGGGTTCACACGATGTCGACTGAGAGAACTGTTGGCGAACGCGACGCGCGCACATCCATTGCGTCCGTCGTCGACCGCATCAACGGGATCATCCGCGCGATCGCGCAACCATCCCTCACTCAACTTGCGCTGCGACTTGCGTTGGCGGTCCCGTTCTGGCGCTCCGGCGTCAACAAGTGGGATGGCTTTCTGCAGCTCAAGGACACAGCCGTTTACCTGTTCAGTTCCGAGTTCAAGCTGCATCTGCCAGGAGGGCCTTACCCGTTCCCGGCTCCGGAGGTCGCGGCTTTCGCTTCCGGTGCGGCTGAAATCGTGTTGCCCATCCTCCTGGTGTTCGGCCTTGCGACAAGGATGTCGGCGCTGGGTCTCCTCATCATGACCATTGTCGTGCAGCTCACCGTGCCGGATGGCTGGCCCGTGCATGTGACCTGGGCGGCGATGGCCCTAGGGCTCATGGCGTGGGGGCCGGGACGGCTCTCAGCCGACCATGTCCTCACCATGTTCAGGCCGAAGTCCCAGTCCGCCCCCACTCACTTGTAACAATCGGCGCGGCACCGAGACCAATCTCTATAGCAATGTGTGCTGGTCACACTGATGAGGAGGTTGAGAATGCATCCGCTTGCGAAAGGACTGGTGGCGGGATTTGTCGCCACGGTCGTTCTGTCGGCCGCGATGGTCGCCAAACAGATGATGGGGCTCATGCCCGAACTCGACGTGGCGACGATGCTCACGTCGATGCTTGGATTGCCCGATGTCGCGCTCGGCTGGGTCATGCACTTCATGATCGGGACGGTCGCCTGGGGCGTCGCATTCGCCGTCGTCGTGCCCTACCTGCCGGGATCGCTGGTGATGCGGGGCGTGCTGTTCGGGATCGCGGCCTGGCTGATGATGATGATCGCGGTGATGCCGATGGCCGGCGCCGGCCTGTTCGGGCTGCAACTCGGGATCATGGCACCGCTCGCCACGCTCATGTTGCACATCCTATATGGAGCGACGCTCGGCGCGGTGTTCGCGGCCATGCCGGACCACGGCGTGGCGCGAATGGCGCATCGCTGAGCCTCTGTCTGGGCTCGCCTCGATGTTCGATCAAGTTGCAACCCGGTCCGCCTCGGTGCTCCAAGGTGGTGTGGCGGCGCAAGGTGGCTCGGACATGACGATCCGGCTGGCGTTTCGCAATCGCGCCGGCCACCTTCTGCACGGCCGCCTCGAGGTTGGACCGGTGCCGGTGCGGCAGTGGGCGATTTTCGCCCACTGCTTTGCGTGCGGCAAGAAGTCCAATACCGCGGTCAGGATCAGCCGCGCCCTGGCGCGACATGGGATCGGGGTTCTCCGTTTCGATTTCACCGGTCTCGACGAGAGCGAAGGCGCGTTCGGCCACGGGCTCTCGCAGGATATCGCCGATCTCGAGGATGCCATCGACCACATGCGCCTTTCCGGCCGGCCGGTGACGCTCGTGGTCGGTCACAGCATGGGCGGTGTCGCGGCACTTGCGGTTGCCCACTCCGATCCCTCGATCCGGGCGGTCGCAACGATCGGGGCACCGTTCAAGCCAAGGCTGCGGCCGGAGAGCCACTCGACCGATGATGGACCGCCAGACCATTCATCGGCGGCGCTCTGGGATGGAGCCGGGCCTGACCGTCAGCGCGAGGCGATCGCATCGCTCGGCAAGGCTCTGCTGGTTGTCCACGCGGCCGACGACACCGTCGTGCCGGTTGACGACGCCAGCGCGCTCTTCGAGGCGGCCGCGCACCCCAAGAGCCTGCTTCTGCTCGACCGCGGCGACCACTTCGTTCAGGACCCAGCCGACGCCGGATATGTTGCGGCCGGCATCGCCGCGTGGAACTCACGTCATGCTCCTTCCGCCGAGCAGCCAGTCGAGAGGTTGGAAGGGATTGTCAGGGCCGAGGAGACGGGCATCGGCAAGTTCCAGCTCGCCGTGAGGACGTCGTCAGGGCGGTTGATTGCAGACGAGCCGGTAAGCGCCGGCGGCCTTGGGTCGGGACCCGCGCCGTACGAGCTTCTTGAGGCCGCCTTGGCCGCATGCACGGTCATGACCTGCCGCCTCTACGCCGACAGGAAGGGCTGGAACCTGCGGCGCGTGAGCGCGGAGGTCGAACGCGAGGCGCGAGGGCGAGATGGAACCGAGATCTATCGCAAGCGGGTTGCCTTCGAGGGAGACTTGGACTCGGCTCAGCGCGAGCGCCTCACCGAGATTGCCGGACGATGCCCGGTCCACCGCACGCTCACCGGCGGCGGCGTTGTGATTGAAACGCGTGAGGCCGATCCGGTGCTCGACAGAGAGTGGCGGAGCACGGATGCGCTCGCAGTAGCGCAAGAGTAGCGCAGCCCATCACCTCACATCGACGTGTTCGATGCAACGCAGGGGGTCGCCGCGAGACCTATGTTTGGCGACGTCAAGAACCGTCATACGGACCGTTCTCGTCGCAGTGGAGTATTTGAAGTGACAAGACAGGTCGTTGCCTACACAAAGCTCGGGTGCCCCTACTGTGCAGCGGCAAAGGCGTTGCTGCGCCAGAAGGGCGTTTCAATCACCGAGATCGACATCACTGGTAAGCCGGAGCTTCGAGGCCAGATGATCGCGCGTTCCGGCAGGTACACCGTGCCCCAGATCTTCATCGGCGACATGCATGTCGGCGGATGCGACGACTTGTTTGCGCTGGATGCTTCGGGCGGGCTCGATGAGCTTCTCGCAGGTACCGCCGTCGCCGCCTAGCACGCAGACTGCTGCCACCTCGAACGCCAGCGCGAGACTTCCCAAGCCTTGGGAACCATCGCGCTGGCTTCGGCATGAAGTGACCATCCGAGGCGCACAAAACCTTCGCTCGATCGCCTCTCCGCTGCCAAGCTCGACCAAGTTGGGTCAGCCACCGCAAGCGACGCCGTTCCACCTCATCTCACCATCATCCTGTCACGGTTGCCATGGAGGCCGCGCCGGCAAGTGGTCCCTATTGACAACCATGCTACCGTGCTCGGGTGGGAATCACGCACGGGGCATTACTGGGTCTCGAGGCTCGTTGCAGGGGATAGGTCAGGATGATCGAAGAGCAGTTTCGCGAGGGGCTCACGGTGATGCGGGCGCGTCCGGCGCTCACCTCACCACCTGCAGGCTTTGCACGATCCGGGCCCCATGGCGGGGCGCTGTTGGAATCCACTTGGTCCGGCGGGCCCGGGGTGCCTGCCGAATGATCGATGCACGGCGCTCTCCAACCTCCCTTCCATCCGTCGACGACCTCGTTCGAGGGGATGAAAGCGCCTTTCGGGCGCTGTTTGCCGAGCTTAACGGGCCCATGATCCGCTTCGCCCGGTCGTTCATCCGCGACCATTCCATCGTCGAGGAGGTGGTCCAGGACGCCTGGATGGCGGTCATCGACGGGATCGCTGGGTTCGAACGAAAGTCCTCGCTCAAGAGCTGGATGTTCGCAATCGTTGCCAACAAGGCCAAAAGCAGAGCGCGACGTGAAGGCCGGACGATACCCTTTGCGGCCTTCGGTTCGGCCGATGAGCCGCCCGTCGATGCCGACCGCTTCCGGTCCGATGGCATGTGGGGCAGCCCGCCGCTTCCGTGGACCGAAATAACCCCCGAGCGGATCGTCAGCGGGCGGCAGCTCTGGGAGCATGCGCTGGAGTTTCTCGGCCAGTTGCCGGACGCGCAGCGAACTGTCGTGACGCTGATCGACATCGAGCTGCTGGCGCCGCTCGAGGTCTGCCGCATCCTCGAAATATCGGAGGCGAACCAGCGCACGCTGCTTCACCGCGGCCGCACACGAATACGGGCAGCGCTCGAGGATCTACTCGGCGAACGCAAACCGGCGCCCGGGGCTGCCAAATCGAGACGATCATGACCGATACAGTCGGCCAGAAACCCGATGCTTCTGTTCCTGCGCCTCCTTGGCCGGAGCTCGATGCCCGGCAGATGCGCATGATCGACGATCTCGCCGAAGGGATCGGCCTCGGCCTGCTCCAGATGATGGAAAATGCCGGGCGAGCTCTCGCTCTCGTCGCGTCCGAGCGCTTCCTCGGTGGGAACGCCGCCGGTCGCGCAGTGGTCGTTTCGGTGGGGGCGGGCGGAAACGGCGGCGGAGCCTTGGTCGCGGCGCGACGGCTCGCGACCTGGGGTGCGGACGTCGGTGTCGTGTTGTTGCGCGAACCTGCCGCTGACACCGCCGCCGCGCACCAGCTGTCGATCGTTCGCGCGATGGGCATTCCCGTCCTGTCGGACGTGCCGGCGCGCTGCGAACTCATCCTCGACGGGATGATCGGCTACTCGCTGCGCGGTACGCCCGATGGCCGCGCCGCTGAGCTGATCCAGGACATCAACGTCGGGAACCGACCGGTCCTGTCCCTCGACGTGCCCTCCGGCTTCGATGCCATGCGCGGGGAGCCGGGCGCGGTGTGCATCAGGGCCGATGCCACCGTGACGCTCGCGGCCCCCAAGCGCGGTTTGTCAGCGGCGCAGCATCGCGCCATCGTCGGCGACCTCTATCTTGCGGACATCTCCATCCCGCCCCATCTCTACATGCAATTGTCGCCGCCGGTGTCGATGCCCTCGTTCGGAGGGAACGATATTGTCCGGTTGGCGCCCCACCGAGGTCAGCGATTCCGCAGCGCCAACGTAACAAATGGCGCTTTCCGGAGACAAACTGTGGCGGTAAAACCAATCGAAAGGCCGGACCGGCCGGGGGTGGGGGTATGATGCTCAAGTGCAGGGAGGTATCGGAACTTGCGAGCCGCTATGTCGACCACGACCTCGGCATGATGACGCGCGCCCAGATTCGGTTGCACCTGATGATGTGCAAACACTGCACACGCTACGTGCGGCAGCTCCGCCAGACGGTGGCGCTGCTCAGTGAGATCGCGCCGCGCGAACCTAGCCTCGTCGACGACGCGCGGTTTGTGGCGCTCCTCAAACAGCGCCGCCGGTGACCACAGCGCGACGTGGCCTGTCTCTTGGTGTGGCCAACTGTTCCGAAAGCACATCCTGGTCAGGCGTGGATCGCCTGGAACAGCACACCCAATGAGATGAGATAGGGAACGACGCAGGCGATTGCCGCGAGGCGGACCCGCCAGGATTTGAACCTCACAATCAACGACAGGGCGAGCGCGAGACCGGCAATGGCCTCTATGGCACTCACGACGTCGCCGTGATTTTCTCGTTGCCAATAACTGATTGGGGAGTGGAACCGCCATTGGCTGAACGGCCACAAGTGGACGTGGGCGTCGTCCGTATGCACCGGAAAGTCGGCGAGGGTGTGGAGCAGCGCGCCAGCCGCGACCAGCATCACGAGTTTGCCCCATACGGCGGGACCCTCGCCACGACGCGTGGCGATGAAACCGAGCAAAATGAGCGTCAGGTAGAGTGGCATCGAATTGGAGATCGCCGACAGGGTCTGCCACGGCTCCTGCCAGTACAATCCGAGCGGCGCTGTCCAAAGGCCATCGCGCGGCGGAGCAAGCCTCGCGTACCCGACCATGACGAATACTGAGAGGTCTGGAAAAAGGCCACCCAGCCAGACCGCGAAGATCTCTCGAGAGGTGTGGCTGCGACGCGAGAGCAGCCCGGCGCTCACCAGGGCGTGGGTGTTCGTCAACATCGGTCAGCCCCGGCCAAACATTCACTCATCCCGGCGGCGATGGGGTGAGATGGTGACCAACCAGGATCAATGCAATTGCGCCGGGGAGCAGTGACAGAAGCGCAAGTCCGGCGGAGCTTGCATCGAGCGTCCCACCCGAAAGCTTTGCGATGAGGATTGTCGGGAGCGTTATGACCTGTCCCTGTCCGAGAAAAAACGTGAGCGTGAACACGCTGCTCGAGACGAGGAACGCGAAGAGACATGCGGCCGCGACCCCAGGGGCAACGAGAGGGAGCGTGATCTCGAAGAATATCTGCCGCCTGGGTGCTCCGAGTATTGCGGCCTGCTCCTCGCTGTCGCGGCCGTGGCGCTGAAACGTCGCGACGAGAATCCGCAGGACATAGGGCACCTGTGCAACGGTATGGGCGAGGATGACGCCCACAACGCTTCCCCCCAATCCCAGCTGCATGGAGAGCGCGAGGAACGCGACCGCAATCGCCGTTTCCGGGACGAACAGGGGCGAGCTGAACATCAGTTCAGCCAATAGCTTCCCACGAAAGTCGGGCGCCGAAAGCGCGTGCGCCGCTGGCCAGCAGAGTGCCAGGCAAAGCGCGGTCGCGCCGCTTGCTATGAGGATCGTGTTCGCCGTCGCCTCGGCAAGCCGGCTGTGGGGCGAGAACACATAGTCCCATCCGATTGGGAATCGCGATGAGTCGCGCCGGTCGAGCCACCATTGCGAGGGGAGCAGGTCGGGCCAGTTCCAGCGAAAGGCCAGGGACTGCATCACGAGTGCGGCAAGAGGCACGAACGTCAGCGCGGCGACGAGGAACAGATACGCTTTGGGCAATGCGCGTGTCGTACGACGTGCCTCAATCATCTCGTGCACCGAATGTGGTGAACCGCCGAAGGAGCAGCAGGTTGGCCGCGGAGGTGACCACCACGATGCCCGCCATGAGGACG
>JAEUMC010000542.1 GCA_016793415.1 Devosia sp.
TCGGGCACGCTCTACTATCTGGGGCGCTGGCTGGATGTGCCGCATGACCTCCTGGTGCTGGGCACCATCGCCATCGGCTTCGCGCTGCGTGTCGCGGCGATCGTGTGGAAGCTCGAAATGCCGAAATTCGTCTACGACAAGGAGCTTCGCTGAATGGCTCGTCCGCAACGCATGCAGGTGTCGCGCAAGGCCGGCTTCAACCTGCAGGCCGCGTCGCTGGCGCTGAACGGCTTGCCGGCCAGGCTGATCACCCGGCCGGGGCCATGGGGCAACCCCTTCAGCATCGACGACATGGCGGCCCGCTATGGCCTCGATCGCGCCGCGGCGCAGGCCAAAGCGGTGGAACTTTGCGGGCAGTGGCTCACGGGGACGCTCGACCCGGCGCTGTCGCCGGGCGAACCGCCGACGCGGGCTGTCATCCGCGCGGAACTCAGCGGGCATAACCTCGCCTGCTGGTGCAAGGCGGGAACGCCCTGCCACGCAGACGTGTTGATCGAACTGGCGAACGGATAGGCTGATGGCGCGGATAAACTACCTCACGAGCATCGAGTTTGGCGCCGGCGCGCTGAGCACCCTGGCCGAGACGGTGGAGGAGTTCCGGCTCAACCGGCCGCTGCTGGTCGCCGATCGCGGCGTGCTGGCGGCGGGGCTGGTGGCCGAGGCGCTGGCGCACCTGCCAGCCGAAACCCCGGTGTTCCTCGATACGCCGCCCAACCCAACCGAAAGCGCCGTGATCGCGGCGCTGGAGCAGTATCGCGGCGAGGGCTGCGACGGCATCGTCGCCATCGGCGGCGGCTCGCCGATCGACCTTGCCAAGGGCGTGGCGCTGCTGGCGACGCACCCCGGCCCGCTCGAGCAATATGCGATGATCTATGGCGGGCTCGAGCGCATCGGCGCCAAAGTCGCGCCGCTGATCGCGGTGCCGACCACGGCGGGCACCGGCGCCGAAGTCGGCCGCGCGGCGCTCCTGACCCTCGATGATGGGCGCAAGCTCGGCTTCATCTCGCCACACCTGATCCCAAAGCGGGCGATCTGCGATCCGGCGCTCACCTATGGCTTGCCGGCCGGGCTCACCGCCGCCACCGGGCTCGATGCGTTGAGCCACTGCATCGAGACGCTGTGCTCGCCGCGGGTGAACCCGCCGGCCGAGGCGATTGCCCTCGATGGGGCGGGGCGGATCTGGAGGCATCTCGAAACCGCCTGCCGCGACGGGCGCAACGCCACGGCGCGTTCCGAAATGATGATGGGCGCGCTGATGGGCGGGCTGGCGTTCCAGAAGGGATTGGGCGCGGTGCATGCGCTTAGCCACGCGCTGGGCGGGCTCAAGGACGTGTCGCTGCACCACGGCACGCTCAACGCCATCCTGATGCCGCCGGTGCTGCGCTTCAACGGCCCTGAGATCGGCGAAAAGCTGGGGCGGCTCAAAGCCGCGATGGGCTTTCCGCCGGCCACCGACTTGGCGCGGGAGCTCGACGCGTTGAACCGCCGGCTGGGGATTCCCGAGGGCTTACGCGGGCTCGGCGTGCGTGAGGACCATTTCGACTGGGTGATCGAACGGGCGCTGGCCGACCACAGCCATGCCACGAACCCGCGGCTGGCAACGGCCGACGATTATCGGCAGTTGCTGGAAGCGGCGATGGATTGAGGGGGCTCGCGCCGAACTCTCGGTAATCCTCCCCCGCCACGCGGGGGAGGATCACTGAGAGGCCGGTGTCCAAGCCTCACTCCTCCGCAAACAGATCCGCGTGCTCTTCCGCGAGCTTGGGCAGCGACGGGGCCAGTTCGTTCAGGTGCAGGCGCATCATGCTCACTGCGCCGTCGTCATCGTTGCGTTCGAGCGCGTCGACCACGGCGGTGTGCTGGGCGATCACCTGCGGACGGGGGGTGGCTTCGGGGAAGCCGAGGAAGCGGACGCGGTCGAGCTGGGCCTTGAGGCTGACGATGTGGCGCCAAGCATGCTCGACGCCGCCATGCGCGGCGATGGCGCAGTGGAAATCGTCGTCGAGCCGCATGAAGTCGATCAGCTTGCCGGCAAGCGCCACGCGCTGCTCGGCCACCAGTTCGCGCAGCTCCGCGATGCCCGATGGCTTGATCTTCTCGGCGGCCTTGCGGATCACCGCCAGCTCGATCGCCTCGCGGATGAAGCGGGAGTTCTGCACCTCGCGGATCGAGATCAGCTTGACGAAGGTGCCGCGCTGCGGCCGCACCTCGACGAGGCCCGCTTCCGCCAGCTTGATGAAGGCCTCGCGCACCGGCTGGCGCGACACGCCCATATAGCGCGCGAGCTCGGCTTCCGAGAGCAGGTGCCCCGGCCGCAGCTGCAGCTGCACGATGGCATTGCGGACCGTGTCATAGACCCGCTGGCTCATCGAAACCTGCCGCGTTCCGGCGATGACGGGCTGGTTTACCAGCTCCAGTTCAATGGTCATGTTGACTCCCCCAACGCTGCCATACTAGCACCGGTTGGCGCGGTTGGAAGCGCTAGAGCATTCGCCGGTTCAATGAAACGGCGAAATGTTCGAGGCCAGTAAGTTGTCGCGCTTCGCGGCGGAAAAGTCTCAGAGCTTTCCCTGCCAAGTGCTTGAGGAGACGCCAAATGAGGCAGACGTGGCGCTGGTTCGGTCCGGCGGACCTGGCAAGCATCGATGACATCGTGCAGGCAGGGGCGGCGGGCGTAGTGACCGCGCTGCACCACGTGCCCAACGGGGTGGTGTGGAGCACCGAGGAAATCGGCAAGCGCCAGCAGCAGATCAGGCTGCGCAAGGACGGTACCCCCTCCGGCATCGCCTGGGACGTGATCGAGAGCCTGCCGGTTTCCGAGGATATCAAGAAGCAGAAGGGTGACTGGCGCGCCCATATCGCCAATTACAAGCAGAGCCTGCGCCATGTGGCAGCGGCTGGCCTCAGGACGGTCTGCTACAACTTCATGCCGGTGCTCGACTGGACCCGCACCGACCTGCGCTACGAAGTGGCGCATGGCGGCACCTGCATGCGGTTCGACATCAACGATTTCGCGGTGTTCGAAATCCACATCCTCAAGCGATCAGGCGCGGCCGAGAGCTTTGCGCCCGAGGTGGTGGCCGAGGCAGCGCGGCGCTTTGCCGGGATGGACGACAAGGCGCAGCAGCAGCTGTCGCGCAATGTGACGATGGGACTGCCCGGCTCGACCGAGAGCATGACGCTCGACGACGTGCGGGCGCACCTCAATGAGTATTCCGGCATCTCGCCCGACCAGCTCAGGCAGCATTTCGTCGACTTCCTCTCCGAAGTGGTGCCGGTGGCCGAGGAGGTCGGGGTGCGGCTCTGCTGCCATCCGGACGATCCGCCGTTCCCGCTGCTCGGCCTGCCGCGCATCATGTCGACGGCGGCCGACTACCGGCACATTCTCGGTGCGGTGGAGAGCCCCGCCAACGGCATGACCTTCTGCTCGGGTTCGCTCGGGGCGCGCCCCGACAACGACCTGCCGGAAATGATGCGCGAGTTCGGGCCGAAGGTGCATTTCCTGCACTTGAGGAACGTGCGCCGCGAGAGCGACGCCATCTCCGGTTCGTTCTACGAGGACGAGCATCTGGCCGGCAGCACCGACATGGTGCCGCTGATTGCCGCCATCCTCACCGAGGAAGCCCGTCGCCGGCGCGAAGGCCGCGAGGATGCGGAGATCCCGATGCGTCCCGACCATGGGCAGGACATTCTCGATGATCTGGGCCGCCGCGCCCAGCCGGGCTATCCGACCATCGGCCGGCTCAAGGGGCTGGCGGAACTGCGCGGCGTGATCACCGCGCTGTCGCACGCCGAGTTCGGGCTCAGGGCCTGATGGCGCCGATCCGTTTCGGGCTGATCGGTGGCGGCTGGCGCGCCGAGTTCTTCACCCGCATTGCGCGGGAGCTGCCGGAGCGGTTCCAACTGGTGGGCGTGGTGCAGCGCGATGCGGCCAAGGCC
>JAEUMC010000559.1 GCA_016793415.1 Devosia sp.
TGATGAAGCTGCTGCCGCTGATGCCGGCCGACATGGTGCTGAAGGAAGCCTATGCCGCGGCCAATGCGATCAGCATCTGAGGGGAGGGGCGGCGTCGCGAGGCGCCGCCCCCTCGACTTACATCGCCATCAGTTCGGCGACTTCGACCGAGCCGCCGGCTGCGTAGATCGGGCAGCCGCGCGCCAGGGAGATCGCGTCGTCGAGGCTCTTGGCTTCGAGGATGGAGTAGCCAGTCAGGGCATTGCCGTTGGTGCTGGTGACGCGGCCGTCGGCGCCGATGGTCTTGCTCGGGCCGGCCGGATTGCCCATGTCGGCGACGGCGCCGCCCATGCCCTTGTACCAGGCCATCCACTTTTCCATCGAGTCCTCGAGGTCGGCGGGTGAAGTCGCGGGCGATCCGTGAAAGCCCAGGATGTACTTTGCCATTTCTCTGTTTCCCTGTTTTGCCGCTGCTTGATTGTCACATGCTGGTCGGCAGGTTCAGCGGTTTGCCTGTCTCGAGCAGCGTCTTCAGCCCCGCGACGACCACCGGCCAGCCGGTATCGATGCCGGCATTGGCCTTCTCGTAATCGTGGTGGGTGATGGTGAACTTGACGACCTCGCCCAGCGGCTCGATGGCGAAGGTGACGAGCGTCGGCTGTGAGTTCTCGGCCCAGCTCGGAATGAAGCTCGAGACGATCTTCTTCAGCGGTTCGATCTCGATGACTTCGCCATCGAGCATCACCTGCCCGTCGCCGGTGAGGTAGCGGAAGGGGCCGCCGCGCTTCAGCTCGCTGTCGATGCGCGTGCCGTAATAATAGAGCGCCGTGAGTTCCGGCTTGGTGAGCGCATCCCACAGCGCCTCAGGCGTCGTCCGGATATAGGTCTCGAGCACGAAATTCGGTTTGTCGGCCATCGGTATTGAACTCTCCAACTGCTGCTTCAAATCGAGGGCGAAGCGCGCGAACGGCTTCTGGTAGGGCGCGATCCACCGATCCGCGACTTCCTGGATCGGCGAGGCATTGAGGTAGTGGTACTTGAACCGCCCTTCCTTGCGGCTCGTCACCAGCTTCGCCTCTTCCAGCACCTTGAGGTGCTTCATCACCCCGAACCGCGTCATGCCGAGCCCGCTCTCGAGCTCGGTCAGGGTCTGTCCGGCCTTGTCGCGCAGGCTGTCGAGCAGCTGCCTTCGGGTCGGATCGGCCAGGGCTTTGAAGACGGCATCCACGGTCATCACAATAGGTGACCAAATGGTCACATGTCAAGCCGTCGCCCCAAAGGCTGAGAGACAGCGCCAGTTGCCGCCCTTAGTCTTGCTGTGCCTTGGAGGGGCAGGGGAGTGGCATCGCGGCTGATCATGACGGTGTTCTTCGTCCAGGCGCTGGCCTTCGGCGCCTGGCTGCCGCGCATTCCGGACATCCAGGCGCGGCTTGGGTTGAGCGCTGCCGAGCTCGGCTACGCGCTGCTCGGCCTGCCGGTCGGACTGCTGATCGCGTTGCCCTTCGTCAGCATCTTTGTCGGCCGCACCGGCGGACGCTCCGCGGTGCTGTGGAGCCTCCCGGCCTTCATCGTCGCGATCTGCCTTCCGGCCTTCGCCGTGAACGGCATCGTGCTGTTCCTCGCACTGGCGTTGGCTGGTCTTGCGATGTCCACGATCGAGCTTGGAATGAACATCGTCGCCGACGAGATCGAGAAGCGCGACGGCGTGGCGATCATGAGCCGCTGCCACGGCTTC
>JAEUMC010000602.1 GCA_016793415.1 Devosia sp.
CCTTCATGAAGTCGTTGAGCGGCGCATTGGCGGGGCCGGTATCGAAGGCGACTAGCTGGTCGGCGCCATCCCACCAGGTGACATTGGCGACGCCGCCGAGGTTGAGCACCGCCGTCTCGCCATGCGTGCCGAGCCCGCGCAACAGCGCCTGGTGATAGATCGCGGCGAGCGGCGCGCCCTGCCCGCCGGCCCGCACGTCGGCCGAGCGGAAGTCATAGGCGACCTTCACCCCGAGCAGCTGATGCATCAGCTCGCCATCGCCGAGCTGCCGGGTGGCGCCGATCCGTCCCGGTTGCGGCGCCCGGTGCAGCACCGACTGGCCATGAAATCCGACGACCCCGATGTCGGCCATACTGAGCCCGGCGCTTTCGACCAGCGCCCTGACCGCCGCCGACTGCGCCCGCGTCAGCATCTCCTCGGCCTTCGCGAAAATCGCCGGGTCGGGCCCGTCGAAGTTCCACTGGCGCGCCTGCGACAGCGTTTCCTCGAGCGTGTCGCGGATCTCCTGCGGGTATGGGGCGAGCGTGTAGGCGCCGAAGCGCTCGATGCTCTCACCGTCGGTTCGCAGCAATGCCACGTCGATATTGCCGTCGAGCACGGTGCCGGTCATCAGGCCAACGGCCCAGATCGGTTCGGCCATGACTCTCTCCTCAGTTCTCGTTGACCAGATCGCCCACCGCACGACGCAGTGCAAAGATGCCGCTGTCGAAATGCCGGGTCGGATGCACCCGGTTGGTGAGCAGCGTCCAGGCGCGCCCTCTGGCGAAGTCGAGCCACAGGCCGGTACCGGTGAAGCCGGTATGGCCGATGGTCTCGGCCGAGCAGCGATCGCCACCCGACCAGCCCTCATAGGGCCGCTCCCAGCCATGGGTACGGCGCGGCGACAGCGCGGTTCGCATCAGGGCGATGCTCTCAGCCGCCGCGCCCGTGCCGGCGAGCAGACCCTCGGCGTAGTCGAGCACCGAGGCGGCAGTGCCGAACAGCCCGGCATGCCCCGAGCCCTCGAGCGCATAGCAGTTCTCGTCATGCACCTCGCCCACCACGACCCGGCCGCGCCAGGCGTCGCGCTCGGTCGCGGCGCTGCGCCCTGGATCGGCCGACCAGCCGAAGCCCGGTCCCGGGTCCTGCTGGCGGATCAGCTTGCCGCTCAGCCGCTCGAGCGCGATGCCGAGCAGGATGAAGTTGATGTCGGAATAGACCGGCGGACCGGCGGTCCACTCATGCTGCAACACCCAGGCGCGCAACAGGTTCGGGTCGCTCCCATAGGTATAGATCGGCACCACTCCCGGGAACGGCGTCTGGTGCCCGAGGCACTGGCGGAAGCTGAGCTTCCGCTCCCAGCTGCCGTCAGGGTTGTACTGCCGGAAATCCGGGATCACCGAAGTCAGCGGCGCATCGAGATCGATGGTGCCGGCCGCCGCCAGCTCGAGGATCCGCGGCGTGGTGAAGATCACCTTGGTGAGCGAGGCGAGATCGAACCAGGTATCGTCGTGCATCGGCCGTGTCGCCGGCACCAGTTGCGCCGAGCCGATCGAACGCACGGCGCGATTGCCATCGCGGTCGACCACCCCGAGCACCCCGCCGGGGATGCGTTTGGCTTCCACCGCTGCCTTGAGCGGTGCAAAAGCGCGATCAAGGGCAAGCTCGACACTCATGCAGTTTCCTCCACGCGCACGCGATGATCCTCGCCCGCCTCCCGCCATTTCGCCGCCGGCGGCTCGTATCCTGATGGTCGCACCAGCGAGGGCACCTGCGTGACGTCGAGGGTGAAGTGCTGACGGCGTCGCTCGATCGCCGGCACCGCCGCGATCAGCCGCCGGGTGTAGCTATGCTGCGGCGCCCCGAGCACCGCCGCCGCCTTGCCGATTTCGACGATCTGGCCGGCATACATCACCGCCACCCGATGCGCGATACGCTCCACCACCGCCATGTCATGCGAGATGAACAGGTATGCGAGGCCGAACTCGCGCTGCAGGTCGATCAACAGGTCGAGCACCCGGGCCTGCACGCTGACGTCGAGCGCCGACACCGCTTCGTCCAGCACCACCACGTCCGGGTTGAGCATCAACGCCCGGGCAATGCAGAGCCGCTGCCGCTGCCCACCCGAGAACTGGTGCGGGTAACGCGTCAGCGCCTCCTTGCTCAGCCCCACCCGCTCGAGCAAAGACACCATGCGCTCGCGCAGCTTGGCATCGAGCCGCTGGCCGGCGGCGATTGCCGGTTCGGCCAGCAACGCTTCGACGTTGAGGCGCGGATTGAGCGAAGCATAGGGATCCTGGAACACCATCTGCACCGGCCGGCCACTACGGCCGGCCCTGGCTTCGATCCGCCCGCGTGTCGCCTTGACGAGGCCGAGAATGGCGCGCGCCGTGGTCGATTTACCCGAGCCGCTTTCGCCGACAATCGCCAGCGTTTCGCCGGGCCGCAGGTCGAAGTCGACGCCGTCCACCGCATGGATCGCGCCGCTGCGGCGCCGGAACAGCCCCTTCGACAGCGGGAAGCGCACCGCGAGGTTATCGACAGTGACGATCGGCGCAGCGCTGCGCGTGCCGCTGTCGTTGCGCACTGCATTGCCGGAGGTGAAATGCGGCACTGCCTTCAACAGGTGCTGCGTATAGTCGTGCTGCGGGTTGTCGAGCACCGCATCGAGCGGCCCCTGTTCCACCGCCACGCCGTGCTGCATCACCATGATGTCGTCGGCAATGCCGGCGACGAGCCCGATATCGTGGGTGATGAAGATCATCGCCATGCCGAGCTCTTCGCGGAGTTCGGCCAAGAGCGCCATGATCTGCGCCTGCACGGTGACGTCGAGCGCCGTGGTCGGCTCGTCCGCGATCAAGAGGCGCGGATTGCTGGCCAGCACCATGGCGATCATCACCCGCTGCCGCATGCCGCCCGACAGCTGGTGCGGGTAATATTTCAGCCGCTGCGCCGCATCGGGAATACGCACCCGCTCCAGCGCCTCGCGGGCCGCCCGCGTCGCCTCGGCGCCGACGAGGCCGCGATTGAGCCGGAACGCCTCCTCGATCTGCGCCCCCACCGTATGCACCGGGTTCAGCGAGGTCATCGGCTCCTGGAAGATCATGCCGACCTCCCGGCCGCGGATGCGCTGCATCGCCAGCTCATCCGCCGCGGTGATGTCGACCGTCGCACCATCGGCGCGTTGCAGGGTGATCGATCCGCCGGTGATGCGCCCACCGCCGAAATCGACCAGCCGATTGACCGACAGCGCTGTCACCGACTTGCCCGAGCCGCTCTCCCCCACAATGGCCAGCGTCTTGCCGGCCGCGAGCTCGAAGCTCACCCCTTTGACGACTTCAGTGTCGACGGGGTTGCGACCAAACCCGACCCGCAGATCGCGCACCTTGAGCAGCGTGGTCATGCGGTCCTCGCTTGCGTGCGCGGATCGAGGATGTCGCGGAGCGCATCGCCGAGCAGGTTGAAGCCGAGAATGGCGAGCATGATGGTGAGGCCGGGGAACAGCATCAGCCACGGCGAGCGGGTCATCATCGACTTGCTCTCGGCCAGCATCACGCCGAGCGACGGCGCCGGCGGCTGCGAGCCGAGACCGAGGAAGCTGAGGCCGGACTCGGTCAACAGCGACCCGGCCAGCGCCAGCGTGATCGTCACCGTCAGCGGCGCGATGAGGTTGAGCAGCAGGTGGCGCGTCAGGATGTAGCGCTGTGTGCTGCCGAAGGTGCGGGCCGCTTCGACGAACTCACGCGCCTTGAGCGCCAGCGCCGGCGCCCGCGCCACCCGGGCGAAGATCGGGGTGTAGACGATGCCGATCGCGGTGATGCTGGTCATCACGCCCGGACCCTGGATCGCGACGATCAACAGCGCCAGGAGGATCGCCGGAAAGGCCAGCAGCACATCCATGATCCGCATCAGGATGCCGTCCCACAGGTGCCCCCACCACGCCGCGAACAGGCCGATCAGCGTCCCGGCGGTCGCCGCGATCGCCACCGAAGCGAAGGCG
>JAEUMC010000607.1 GCA_016793415.1 Devosia sp.
GTTCATCGGCCGGCTCGGCCAGCGTTACCTTCGCACCCGGCTGGCGCTCGGCGCGGCGCTGCTGGTGGCCGGCATTACCTGGCTCGATTTCATCATCCGCGGGCTCGGCGACAGCGTCGACCACTGGACCTTCCTGCCGCCACTGTTGCTGGCCGGCGTCGGTCTGGGCCTCGGCTTCTCCGGTCTGTTCCAGTCGGTGCTGGCGGGCGTGCCGCCGCGCGATGCCGGCGCTGGTTCCGGCGCGCTGCAGGCCTTCCAGCAGGTGGGCGGCGCGATTGGCGTGGCGCTGGTGGGGCAGATCTTCTTCACCCAGCTGGCCGCCGGCTTTGCCGCCGGCAACGCCCCGCATGTCGCTTTCGCCGAGGCGGCGGCTCCCGCCATCGTCTACCAGATCATCTCGTTCGGCCTGGTGGTGATCCTGGTGCCGTTCCTCAAGATCAAGCGCCCCGACCAGGGCGGCGTGCCCGCGGCGCCACCCGTCATCGCCGAGGCCTGACATGAAGGGCGCCCAGCTGGGCGCCCTTTACTTTTCCGCCCTCGATTGTCGATTCCGTCAGTCCGCGGTCGACAAGGCCGGAAACCAGGGAGCATCAAATGCGCTATGTCTGCCTTGTCCACGTCGACCCCGCGCTGATCGACGCCGCGACGCCTGAAGAGCTCGCCGGCATGGATCGCGACAACCAGGAGGCCAATGCCAGGCTGACGGCCAGCGGCCACCTGATCCTCGACCTGGCGCTGAAGGCGCCCGACACGGCCCGCATCGTCCGTTCGCGCGACGGCAAGGTGTCAGCCACCGATGGCCCCTATGTCGAGAGCAAGGAGCACCTGGGTGGCTTCTTCGTCATCGAAGCGGCCGACATGGACGAGGCGGTCGCCATCGCCCGGCGCGAGCCGATGGCCCGCTATGGCAGCATCGAGGTCCGCGCCGAAATGGGCATTTCCTGGCAGCAGCCGAAGTCGGCCTAGCCCCCCTCCGTGAGCGAGGTCGAGGTAGGTGTGGTGTGGCCGGCGCGGGGGCCGTTGGCAATTGGCTAACCATTGCTGACGACTTTCCATAAAATGCCACATGTCGGTCGCCGTGCCGGCCAAGTGCGGCTCCATCTCGCGTCCCACCAACGCGTACAGGAGTCGTCGTGAACAGCCTCGCCATCTTCGGCATCACCGCCGCCGCCATCTTCGGGCTTGCCACGGCCCTCGCCGGTAACGTCCAGGCCGCGGAGAACTTCATCTACACCGGCAACGGCGACCTCGCAGCGGCACAGTCGCTGCTCGAGCGCGCCGATATCGCCGGGGCGCAGGTGGTCTACAACTGGCGGGCGCTCGAGCCGAAGCAAGGCGAGTACGATTTCTCCGCCATCGAGCGCGACCTCGAGCAGACCGGCAAGCAGGGCAAGAAGCTCTTCATCCAGATTCAGGATCGCTTCTTTTCGCCGGAGGCGCGCAACATCCCCGATTACATCCTCGAAGGCGCCGATTACGGTGGTGGCCTCGTGCCGCAGGTCGACAATCCCGGCGAGGGCAAGGCCAGGGCCTATGGCTGGACCACCATGCAGTGGAACCCCGCCGTCCGCGCCCGCTACCAGGAGCTGCTCAAGGCCCTCGCCGCGCGCTTCGACGGCAAGGTCGAAGGTATCAACCTGCCCGAAACGGCAATCGACATCGACATGAAGGCCGACACCACCGGCTTCAGCTGCGACGCCTATTTCGCGGCCGAACTTGAGAATCTCGCCGCGGCGCGCGCCGCCTTCACCGCCTCCAAAGTGGTGCAGTACGTCAACTTCTGGCCCTGCGAGTGGGAGAACGATCACAACTACATGGGGCGGCTGTTCGAGCGCGCCGCTGCCAGCGGCATCGGGCTGGGTGGCCCCGACGTCGTGCCCTGGCGCAAGGGGCAGATGAAGAACTCCTATCCGTTCTTCAACCAGTACAAGGGCAAGCTCGAATTCGTCGGCATGGCGGTGCAGGAGCCGACCCTCACCTACAAGAACGACAAGACCGGCAAGCCCTTCACCAAGGACGAGTTCACCGCCTTTGCCACCGACTATCTCGGCGTCGACGCGATTTTCTGGAGCGTCGAAACCCCGTGGCTGAAGCAGTGAGCGGCGCCATGCACGAGCGCACCCGTCCCCTGCCGCACACCAGCCGTCAACCGGGCGAGAGCCGTCACCTGCGCCGCGTC
>JAEUMC010000621.1 GCA_016793415.1 Devosia sp.
CTCGAAAAACGCATGCTGATCCCCGAGGATCGCGGCCGGATCGTCACCGCCTTCCTCGAGAGCTTCTTCACCCGCTATGTCGAGTACGGCTTCACCGCTTCGCTCGAAGAAAAGCTCGATTTGATCTCGGACGGCAAGCTCGCCTGGAAGGACGTGCTGCGCGACTTCTGGAACGATTTCCAGGGCCACGTCGAGGAGATCAAGGATCTGCGCGTTTCCGAAGTGCTGGACGCGCTGAACGATCTGCTCGCCGACCACATCTTCCCGGCCAAGGCCGATGGCTCGGATCCGCGCCGCTGCCCCAATTGCGGCACCGGTCAGCTGTCGCTGAAGCTGGGCAAGTTCGGCGCCTTCATCGGCTGCTCGAACTACCCCGAGTGCCGCTACACCATGCAGCTTTCGGACGCCGCGACCGGCGGCGCCAGCGAAGCCGGGGCAGGCGACGGCATTCTGGGCACCGATCCCGAGAGCGGGCTGGAGGTGGCCTTGAAGTCGGGCCGTTTCGGTCCATATGTGCAGCTTGGTGACGGTGCGGAACCGAAGCGCTCGTCGCTTCCCAAGGGATGGACTCCCGACAGCCTGACGCTCGAAAAGGCGTTGCAACTGCTGTCGCTGCCCCGACCGGTCGGCAACCACCCGGAGACGGGCAAGCCGATCAGCGCCGGCATCGGTCGCTACGGACCGTTCATCCTGCACGACGGCACCTATGCCAACCTTCCCGAGGTCGAAGAGGTGTTCACGGTCGGGCTCAACCGCGCCGTCGACCTGCTCGCCCAGAAGGCGGCGGGCGGTGGGCGGTTCGGTCGCGGCGGCGGCAGTACGCCGGCAGCGATCAAGACATTCGAGCATGACGGCGGCACCATTTCGGTGCGTGCCGGTCGCTATGGCCCCTACGTGAATCAGGGCAAAGTGAACGCAACGCTGCCCAAAGAGGTCAAGCCGGAGGACGTGACGATCGAGCAGGCGCTCGAACTGATCGCAGCCAAGGGCGGCGCCTCGGGCGCAAGGAAATCCTCGTCGCGGTCGGCCGGCGCCAAGAAGGCGCCTGCCAAGAAAGCGGCGACCAAGAAAACGACAACCAAACCTGCGGCCAAGGCCAAGTCGACTGCCAAGGCGGCGACCAAGCCGAAGGCCGCATCGAAGACGAAGGCGGAGACCCCCGCCTAAAGAAAGAGACAATGGCGAAAGCGCCAAAACCCAAAACTACCCCCAAGAGCCCGCGGCAGTTCGCCGTCGGTACGCTCCCCTCACGCGAAGCCATCCTCGAAGCGATGGCCCAGCAGCCGACCCTCGATGGCAAGCGCGACCTGGCGCGCCATTTCGGCATTCACGGCGACATGCGCACCCCATTCAAGGTGCTGCTCAAGCAGATGGAGGGCGAGGGCTTCATCGCCCGGACCCGCAAGCAGATCCGGCCAACGGCCGCGCTGCCCGCGGTGACCGTCCTCGACATCCCCGCCGATGCCGACCCCGACAATCTCCACGCCTTTCCAGCGCAATGGAACGACGAGGACGGGGCGCGTCCGCGCGTCATGGTCAAGCAGCCCAGGGACGCCCGAGTGGCTCCTGCCCCCGGTGACAGGATCCTGGCGCGCATCAGCGCCGGCGACGGCGAGTTGCCCAACTACACCGCGCGGGCGATGAAGATCCTCGACAAGCCGCGCCGCGGCCAGATCGGCATCGTGCGCATGGACGAAGACGGCGCCCGGCTGATCCCGGTCGACCGCAAGCAGAAGGAAATGCGCATCGACGGCGGCGATCTCGGCAGCGCGAGGGACGGCGACCTGGTCGAAGTCGAGATCAAGCTCACCGGCCGGCTGATGATCCCCAAGGCCAAGGTCAGCAACGTCATCGGCAACCCGAAATCCGAGGGGGCGGTGTCGATGATCGCCATCCACAACCTCGAGATTCCCTACCGCTTCCCGGCCTCGGTGACCAAGGAAGCCGAGGAGGCCAAGGAAACCACGATCAAGGGCCGCGAGGACTGGCGGCACATCCCGCTCGTCACCATCGATCCGGTCGACGCCAAGGATCATGACGACGCGGTCTACGCCGAGCCCGATGCCGATCCCAAGAACGCCGGCGGACACATCGTCTACGTCGCCATTGCCGATGTCGCGGCGTATGTCCGTCCCGGCACGGCGCTCGATCGCGAGGCCTATATCCGCGGCAACTCGGTGTACTTCCCCGACCGCGTGGTGCCGATGCTACCCGAGCGGATCTCGAACGATCTCTGCTCGCTGCGCGAAGGCGAAAACCGGCCGTCGCTGGCGGTGCGCATGGTGTTCGACCAGAACGGCAAGAAGCGCAGCCATAGCTTCCACCGGGTGCTGTTCCGCTCGGCCGCCAAGCTCAACTACCAGCAGGCGCAGGCGGCGATCGACGGCAGGCCGGACGACAAGACCGGGCCGATCCTCGATACCATCCTCCGCCCGCTCTGGGCCGCCTATGGCGCCATGGCGAAGGCGCGCGACAATCGCGGCCCACTCGATCTCGACCTGCCCGAGCGCAAGATCATCCTCGACAAGGCGGGGATGGTGGTCGACGTGAAGGTCCCGGAGCGGCTCGACGCGCACCGGCTGATCGAGGAGATGATGATCGCCGCCAATGTCGCGGCTGCCGAGACGCTGGAGAAGCACAAGAGCGCCCTGCTCTATCGCGTGCACGATACGCCGAGCCAGGAGAAGCTGGTGGCGCTGCGCGACTTCCTGAGTTCACTGCAATTGCCGGCGCCCAAGTCGGACGCAGTGCGTCCAGCGGATTTCAACCGCATCCTCGACAAGGCCCGCACCGACGGCAAGATCCAGCAGGTCTCGGAGATCATCCTCCGTACCCAGGCACAGGCCGAATATGCGGCCGAGAATTACGGCCATTTCGGCCTCAACCTCGACCGCTACGCGCACTTCACCTCGCCGATCCGGCGCTATGCCGACCTGATCGTGCATCGGGCGCTGATCAGCGCGCTGGAACTGGGCAAGGATGGGCTCACCGACGGCGAGATCGCCAAGCTGCCGGGCATCGCCCAGCACATCTCGTCGACCGAGCGCCGCGCCATGCTGGCCGAACGCGAGACCATCGACCGGCTGCTGGCGCAGTTTCTTGCCGCGCACATCAACGCCAGGTTCGAAGGCCGCATCTCCGGCGTCACCCGTTCCGGCCTGTTCGTGCGGCTCAAGGACACCGGCGCCGACGGTTTCATCCCGGCCTCGACACTGGGGCAGGACTATTATCGCTTCGTCGAAGAGATGCAGGCGATGGTGGGTGACCACACCGGCGAGACCTTCCGCATCGGCGACGATGTCAGTGTCCGCCTGCTCGAGGTTGCCCCGGTCGCCGGGGCGCTGCGCTTCGAACTGCTGAGCGAAGGCAGCCGCGGCGTTCCGTCATCTGGCGGGCGTCAACGCAAAGGACCATCTAGCAAGCGAGGCAAGGCGGGCGCCTATCGAAAGCACGCCAAACGAAAGAGATAGCGATGGCGGTCGAGATCGGTTTTGTGCGCGAGCAGCGCTCGCTGTGGAAGGCAATCGGCAACGGCGTGATGTGCCGCTGCCCCAACTGCGGCAAGGGCAAGCTGTTCCGCTCCTACCTGAAGATCAACGATACCTGCAGCGAGTGCGGCGAGAAGCTGAGCGCGGCGCGGGCCGATGACTTCCCGCCCTATATCGCCATCTTCATCGTCGGCCACGTGCTGGTGGGCTGGATGCTGCATGCCGAGATGAGCGGGCCGGTCGATCCGATGTTCTATGTCTGGACCATGATCCCGGCGGCGATTCTGCTGCCGCTGATCATGTTGCCCTCGATCAAGGGCGCGGTGGTCGGGCTGCAGTGGGCCAATTACATGTATGGGTTCGACCCGACCCGCGGCGACACCTCCAGGAGCGACGTCTGACCTGCGCCGGGCGGCTTCCGGGCCGCCCAGTGTCCCGCTTGACATCGGCCCGAAAATCCGTAGTTTCCGGCCAAATTTCCACAGGCCGGTTGGCCGGTTGAATTCACAGCCCCGCGGATAGCGCGCGGCAAGCCGTTTCAAGGAATGTGACCATGGCCAAAGCCGTATCTCTCAAGATCAAGCTCGTGTCGACTGCCGACACCGGCTTCTACTACGTCACCAAGAAGAACTCGCGTACCCAGACCGAGAAGCTCTCGTTCAAGAAGTACGACCCGGTGGTGCGCAAGCACGTGGAGTTCAAGGAAGCCAAGATCAAATAATCTGGCCTCTCCTGCCTGTTTCGAAAACCCGCGCTCCCCGAGCGCGGGTTTTTCGTTATGCGTCATGCGAAGAAGTTCGCGATGGACATCACGAAGAAGTTCGCGATGGACATCACGAATGCAAAACGCCCGCCCCGGTATACGGGACGGGCGTCTGAAGAAGCGGCTGGTCCGCGGCGGCATGTCGAAGAGGCCACTCTTGCCCGCTGCGAACCAGCCTCCCTACGGACCCAGGAGTTGCGGCGGACCTGAGGAGAACCGTAGGGGTGACTGCTGACACCGAAAGTGTCGGCGTTATTTCTATGCCTCCAACTTAACCCTTTCCGGCGTCAGAGCAAGTAGCCGCTCCACAACGTTACTAATCCTTAACCTTAATATTCCGCGGTTGCGTCGATCGCAACTAGGCGGCGTCGACCACGACGCGATTTCGCCCCTCGCGCTTGGCGCGGTAGAGGGCCACGTCGGCGCGCTTCAGCAGCAGTTCCGGCGTATCGGTTTCGTGCTCGTTGAGCGCCATGCCGACCGACACGGTGACCGGCAGCGGCCGGCCGTTCCCGGCGTCAAACCCCTTCTCCGCCACGGCCCCACGCACCCGCTCGGCAACGCCTTGGGCCTGCCGCGAGTCGGTGTCGGGCATCAGCACCACGAACTCTTCACCGCCGAATCGACAGGCCAGGTCGACGCCGCGAATGTTGCGGCGCAGCCGGTCGGCGAACTCGCGCAACACGGCATCGCCGGTGTCGTGGCCGTGGGTGTCGTTGACTTCCTTGAAGTAGTCCATGTCGATCAGCATCACCGCCATGTCGCGGCCCTGCTGTTGCGCCTTCTGCAACAGGATCGACAAATGCCGTTCGAAGTAGCGGCGGTTGTAGAGCCCGGTCAGTTCATCGGTCACTGCCAGTGCCAGAGTATTGTTGACGCTCTGGCGCAATTCGACCGCGTAACGCTGGCGGCGGATCTGGGTACGCACCCGCGCCATCAGCTCGTTGCGCTCGACCGGGCGCATGATGAAGTCATTGACCCCCAGATCGAGGCCGCGCACCACCCGTGGCCGGTCATCCTCTTCGGCGATCAGGATGATCGGCAGGGTGCGGGTCTGTTCGGCGGTCCGCATCTGTGAGCAGACCCGCAAGGGGTCGAAATCGCCCAGCGCCATCGATACCAGGGCCAGTTCGTAGTCGCCGCCGCTGACCGCCAGCACGGCGTCTGCCGGGTTAGCGAGAATGTCGATGCGGTTGTGCGCCTCGAGGTAGCCGCGGATGCGCTCGGCATGACGCAGGTCCGGATCGACCAGGAGGATACGCCCGTCATTGTGGTCGATCGAATCCATCGCCCGCATCGCATCTTCGATAGCGATCTCTTGGCCGGTGCGCGCGCGGGCGCGCAACTCGTCAGTCAGGGCTTTGAGGCGCACCAGGCTCTTCACCCGCGCCATCAGCTGCACGTCGTCGACCGGTTTGGTGAGGAAGTCGTCGGCGCCGGATTCGAGCCCGCGCACCCGGTCGGAGGGTTGGTCGAGCGCCGTAACCATCAGCACCGGGATATGGCTGGTGCGGCGGTCGGCCTTGAGCCGCCTGCAGACCTCGAAGCCATCCATCTCGGGCATCATCACATCGAGCAGGATGATGTCGATCTCGCCTTCGGCGCAGATGGCGAGCGCCTCCTTGCCCGATGACGCCGTCACGACGTCGAAATACTCAGCCGAAAG
>JAEUMC010000645.1 GCA_016793415.1 Devosia sp.
ATTTCGGCGGCCCCTATGTCGGGCTGATGGCGACCCGCAAGGAGTTCATCCGCCAGATGCCGGGGCGGCTGTGCGGTGAAACCGTCGATGCCGATGGCAATCGCGGCTTCGTCCTCACCCTCTCGACTCGTGAGCAGCACATTCGGCGCGAAAAGGCGACGAGCAATATCTGCACCAACTCGGGGCTCTGTGCGCTCGCTTTTTCCATCCACATGTCGCTGCTCGGCGAAGCCGGCTTGAAGAAGCTGGCCCGCCTCAACCACCACAATGCGGTGAAGCTGGCGAAGATGCTCGGCACCGTCCCCGGTGTCGAACTGCTCAACAAGAGCTTCTTCAACGAGATGACGATCCGCTTGCCCGTACCGGCGGCGCCGGTGGTTGAGATGCTGGCCAAGGCCGAAGTCCTTGCCGGTCTGCCGGTCAGCCGGCTCGAGCCCGATAACCCGGCCTGCGAGAACCTGATCGTGCTCGCTGCGACCGAACTCACCACTGACGACGATATCGCGATGCTGGCCGAGTGCCTCCACGCCGCTCTCTCGGAGGAAGCCCAATGAGCATGAACAACCAGGGCCGCCCCACCGGCGTGGGCACGTCGGATTTCACCTCGACCTCCGGCTCGTCGCTGCTCCCCAACGAGCCGCTGCTGTTCGAGATCGGTGACCGCGAGCATTCCGGCGTCGATCTGCCGGATGTGACGATCGACGGCAGCTTCCTCGGCGGCTTCGAGCGGAAATCCGAGATCGATCTGGCCGGGCTCACCGAGCCCGAGACGCTGCGCCACTATGTGCGGCTCAGCCGGCTCAACTACTCGATCGACAGCGGCATGTATCCGCTCGGTTCGTGCACCATGAAGCACAACCCGCGGCTCAACGAGAAGATGGCGCGGCTGCCCGGCTTCGCCGATATCCACCCGCTGCAGCCGGTCTCGACCGTGCAGGGCGCCCTCGCCATGATGGATGAGCTGGCGCATTGGCTGATGACCCTGACCAACACCGCCGCCGTCTGCCTCACCCCCAAGGCCGGCGCCCACGGCGAGATGGCCGGCATGATGGCGATCAAGGCGGCGCAGGAAGCGGCCGGGCAGGGGCACCGCAAGGTCGTTCTCGTCCCCGAAAGCGCGCACGGTACCAACCCGGCGACGGCCGCCTTCCTCGGCTACTCGGTGAAGGCCGTTCCGGCTCGCGACGACGGCACTGTCGATGTCGAAGCGGTGAAGGCGGCCTTGTCGCCCGACGTCGCGGCGATCATGCTGACCAACCCCAATACCTGCGGGCTGTTCGAGCCCGAGGTGATCGAGATCGCCGCCGCGGTGCACGAGGCCGGCGCCTTCTTCTACTGCGACGGCGCCAACTTCAACGCCATCATGGGCGTGGTGCGGCCGGGCGACCTTGGCATCGACGCCATGCACATCAACCTGCACAAGACCTTCTCCACCCCGCATGGCGGTGGTGGGCCGGGCGCCGGTCCGGTAGTGCTCTCCGCCGCCCTGGCGCCGTTCGCGCCGGTGCCGTTCGTGAGGAAGGCTGAGGGGGCGCTTGCCCTGGTGGAGCATGCCGAAGCCCAGCACCTGGGCCGTATCACCGCTTTCAACGGCCAGATGGGCATGTATGTCCGGGCGCTCACCTACATGCTGAGCCATGGCGGTGACGGCCTGGCGCAGGCCGCCAAGGACGCCGTGCTCAACGCCAACTACATCAAGGCGCGGCTCGAGCGGGTGTTCTCGGTGCCGTTCCCGGGGCAACCGTGCATGCACGAGGCGTTGTTCGACGACAGCTTCCTCGAGGGCACCGGGGTATCGACGCTCGATTTCGCCAAGGCGCTGATCGACGAGGGCTTCCACCCCATGACCATGTACTTCCCGCTGGTGGTGCATGGCGCCATGCTGGTGGAGCCGACCGAGAGCGAGAGCAAGCAGACGCTCGATCGCTTCTGCGATGTGATGCTGGAGCTGGCTGCCGACGCCAGGGCAGGCAACGCGGCCCGCTTTACCAGCGCGCCGCTGAACGCACCGCGCCGGCGCCTGGATGAGACCCGCGCCGCGCGCTCGCCGGTGCTGAAGTGGGAGCGGCAGGAGCCGCTGCCGCAGGCGGCGGAGTAACCTCGGCGACGACAGGCGTGGTGGCGACCGGTTTCGCCACCACATCCGCCGCGAAGGCGCCCAGCAGCTCGTTGAAGCGCGCCGCCTGATCCCAGAACGGCGCGTGCCCGGCATCGGGAATGATGTGGCAGACATTGCCCCACAGATTCCGATAGTGCAGCCCTGCCAGATAGCTGAGCCGTGCCACCGGCTCGCTGGCTCCGTTGACCACGGCGACCGGCACGCTCGCTTCCTCGACCGCCAGCTTCTGGTCGGCGACGTCGCCGCGCAGCAGGCTCTTCGATACCGCGACGCGGACCCTTCCGTCGGCCCGGCGGATCGACTGCAGGAATGTCGGATCGCCCGCGCCGTGGTAGCACATCTCGTAGAAGCGCTGCGCTTCGCGTTCGCTGAACTGTTCCTTGGCTGCCAGCAACAGGTCGAGATTGGTCTGGAAGCCGCGCAGCATGGCGACCGGTCCGCGGCCGATCGGCGGTGCGCCGACGATCATCAGCCCGCGGACGCCGGGGTGCCGGGCCATCAGCTCGATGCCGACATGGCCGCCGAGCGACCAGCCCATCACCACCGGATGTTCGATGCCCTTGTGCTCCAGCACCTCGGCCACCGTCCGCGCCAACCCGTCGACGCCGTACTCGGCGGGGGACTCCGCGTCGCCTGATGCGCCGTGTCCCGGCAGGTCGAGTGCAATCAGCCGATAGCGCTCGGCCAGCTCGCTGTCGAACTGCCTGCCGAACACTTTGCGCGAGGCGCCCGAGCCATGCAGCAACAGCAGCGGCTCGCCACCGCCGTCGCTTTCGCTCAGGCGAATGGAGGCAGACCTGGTCTGCACCGTGCTGTGGTAGATCGTCATCAGAGGCCGTCCTGTAAGCAGGAGGGGACTCTGCCAGACACTCACTACGCCCCGGTCAACCGGCACGGTGAAGCAACCGCCAATTGGAAAGCCGGTATTTTATCGAAACACAGGGCCGGGTTGCGCAACTGCTGCTTGTTTCTCGGCTGATCCCTTCGTAGCGTGATCGGGCAGCCCAAGTAGCGTCACAGGGGGACTACGCGTGGACCTGGTTCTGGACCTGATCATCAGCATCGTCAGCATCGCCGTCATTGCGCAGTACAGCTGGTCCCTGAAGGCGCACTTCAACTCGCCGAAAATGCCGACCGGCACCGTGGTGATCTCGGTCGTGGTTCTCGCCACGGCGGCAATCTACCTGACGCTGCTCTGGGTCGAGAGCCAGCCGCTGCTGGCCCAGTTTGTCGGTCTCGTCATCGAGTGCCTGGCTTTGTGGCTGTTCTGGGCCGCGATCAAGGCCTCTCGCGCCGCGCGGCTGAAGATGGCGTTCGACGTACAGAATCCGC
>JAEUMC010000657.1 GCA_016793415.1 Devosia sp.
GGGCCGCCACCACCTCGACCTCCCCTTCCGGCAGGTCGCCCAGCTGGAACGGACCGTAGCTGACGCGGATCAGGCGGTTGACCTGCAGGCCAAGCGCCCCAAGGACGTTCTTGACTTCGCGGTTCTTGCCTTCGCGCAGGCTCAGCACCAGCCAGCTGTTGGAGCCCTGGGCGCGCTCGAGGATCGCTTCGATCGGGCCATACTGGATGCCGTCGATCTCGATGCCGTCCTTCAACGTATCGAGCTGCTCCTGGGTGACCGATCCGAAGGCGCGGACGCGGTAGCGGCGCAGCCAGCCGGTGGCCGGCAGTTCGAGCACGCGCTTCAAGCCGCCATCATTGGTGACCAGCAGCAGCCCCTCGGTGTTGATGTCGAGCCGGCCGATGGAAACGACGCGTGGCAGCTCTTTCTCTTCCAGCGCCTCAAAGACCGTGGGACGCCCCTCCGGATCCTTCTCGGTGACCACGAGGCCGGCAGGCTTGTGATAGAGCCAGACACGGGTGCCCTGGCGGGCCGCCAGCGGCTCGCCATCGACCTTGATCTTGTCCTTGTCGGAAACGTTGAAGGCCGGTGTCAGGACCTTCTTGCCGTTGACGGTAACACGACCATCCTTGATCCAGCCTTCGGCATCGCGACGGGAACAGAGGCCGGAACGGGCGATGACCTTGGCCAAGCGGTCGCCGTCCGTCGGGACGGCTGAAATATCGGGCATGTAAAACTCCTGCGTGACCCTCTAGGGGCGGCGCATCTTTCGAGTTGGATCAGTTCGCCTGCGCGGCTAGGGCCTTACGGACCTCCGGCGGGCACGACTTGTCGGTGAGCGGTACCAGCTCGCCGTTGGCGGCCAGACAGACCATGTCCTGGCCCTTGACCGTGGTGTAGTATTCGTCCGGCGGCAGGTAGAGCGGCTTGGGACCGCCCTTCAGCTTGGCGGCAGTCATGCGCGCGGTGAGCTGCTTGGTCTCGACTTCGGTGAGCGGGCGACCGCTCAGCGTGCGCAGATCGACGACACGGGCGTTGCGCAGCCGCTTCAGGTCGGCCTCCGAAATATTCGACGTATCGATCTGCACGCGGCTCGAATCCTCGGGGATGAGCGCGGTCTTGGCAGCCTTCGGGTCAGCCGGAGCCGGCAAAGCGGTGGACTTGGGCAGCACCAGCGGGCCGCGGCGCTCGGGGTTCTCCGCCTTCTCCTCGCGCTCCATCATGCCCATGCCCTTCATGGTCTCGGTCAGCACTTCACGCTCGAAGGTGCCGACGTCGGTCAGGGCATTGGTGCCTTCGGTGGTGGTGCAGGCGCTCAGGCCAAGGCCGAGCACCAGACCTACGGTCAGCAATCCGCCCCGGGTCACGGCTTTGAGAGTGGGCCGCCGCCCGGTCAAATCACTCAGCATGAAACTTCCCTTTTCCCCGACCCGTGCGCGCCCCGCGCGGGCCTTATAGACCATCATAGACCCGCGAACAATTCGCACGGAATTGTTATCGCTTTCGTTCCCACGCAACCGGGCCCTAAGGCCAGATTGAGGCGCCTTTGCGTTCAAGCGCCCTTCCTGCGACCGATCCCGACGAAGTCGAGGAGGAGCAGCAACACCCCCAAAGTGATCGCCACATCGGCGAGATTGAAGATGTAGAACGACCAATCCTGCCAATGAAAGTGAAAGAAATCCGCAACGGCGCCATAAAGCACACGATCGAGCGCATTCGAGACGGCGCCGCCAATGGCCAGCATCAGGCCGTAGCGCACCAGTACATCGGACGTGCGCGACCACCAGACGCCCAGGGCCAGGATGGCGACGACCGCGATGGCGCCCAACGCCCAGACCGGCAGATCACCGAGCAGGCCATAGGAAACGCCGGTGTTCCAGACCAAAACGTAATCGAAGAACGGCGTCACCGGCACGATCTCGCCGCCCTGCCAGCCGAGCGGGCTGGCCGGGGTGACGAAGCCCAGATGCTCGATACACACCGACGAGGCAGCGCCGATGCAATCGGCGCTGACCTGCAGGAATTTGTGGCCGCGATCAAGGGCGAAGGCGGCGAGCCCGGCGAGGAGTGAGGCGATGAGGTGGGGGCGGGTCACTGGCATCGGGGCTGCCCTCCCCCCTCCCGGCCTCCCCCACAAGGGGGGAGGTGAAGGGGAGCATGACGCTCGACCGAGCCCGGCGCGCTGGCCGGCACCTCCCCCCTTGTGGGGGAGGATGGGAGGGGGGTGGCCAAACGCACCAGCCTTACCGCCCCGCCGCCTTCAACTCGCGCATCGCCTGGGCATCGCGCAACGACAGATCCGGATACTCC
>JAEUMC010000568.1 GCA_016793415.1 Devosia sp.
TTCCCGCCTTCGCGGGAATGACGCCGGTGGTTTAGGCGTCGATCTCGCCGCGCCTGGCGGCGTCGCACTGCCGCTATCCTGAACGCCGGATGAATCGCACGTGACGTTTTTGCAACAGCAACATTGAATCCAGATTTTGCCCTCTGGCGGTCAACGTTTTGCTGAGGATCGTCGCCACAATCTGACCCTAAAAGAAGCAGAGGACAAATCTCGGACGGGCTGCGACGAATGTGGAAGCCATTTGCTTCCGCACCGAACCATTCGCGTGCTCCCCGCCCTTGTGCCTTGTCAGGCCGAACCCCATAAACGGCGCCTTCTGAGGGGCGCCGGAGAACACCGGCCGGACAAGCAGGACGAAGAAATGGCATCGAACTACGTCGACAAATCGCGTCTTCCCAGCAGGCATGTGACAGAGGGTCCGGAGCGCGCTCCGCATCGCTCGTATCTCTACGCCATGGGCTTGACCAGCGAACAGATTCACCAGCCGCTCGTCGGCGTGGCGACGGCCTGGAACGAGGCCGCGCCCTGCAATATTTCGCTTGGCCGCCAGGCGCAGGCCGTCAAGAAGGGCGTCGCCGCCAACCACGGCACGCCGCGCGAATTCACCACCATCACCGTCACCGACGGCATCGCCATGGGCCATGCCGGCATGAAGTCGTCGCTCGCCTCGCGCGACGTCATCGCCGACTCGGTCGAATTGACGATGCGTGGCCACTCCTATGACGCGCTGGTCGCCATGGCCGGCTGCGACAAGTCGCTTCCCGGCATGATGATGGCGATGATCCGGCTCAACGTGCCGTCGATCTTCATCTATGGCGGCTCGATCCTGCCGGGCCGCTTCCGCGGCCGCGACGTGGTGGTGCAGGACCTGTTCGAGGCCGTCGGCCTCCACTCGGTCGGCAAGATGGACGACGAGACCCTCGACGAGCTCGAGCGCGTCGCCTGTCCGTCGGCTGGTTCCTGCGGCGGTCAGTACACGGCCAACACCATGGCCATGGTGGCGGAAGCTATCGGGCTTGCATTGCCGTACAGTTGCGGCGCTCCGGCTCCGTACGAAATTCGTGACGCGCTCTGCGCCGCCGCCGGCGAGCAGGTGATGGAACTGCTCAAGGTGCAGCTGCGTCCGCGCGACATCGTCACCCGCAAAGCGTTCGAGAACGCCGCCATGACCGTCGCCGCGACGGGTGGTTCGACCAATGCCGCGCTGCACCTGCCGGCAATGGCGCACGAGGCGGGCATCGACTTCGACCTGTTCGACGTCGGCGAGATCTTCAAGAAGACCCCCTATATCGGCGACCTGAAGCCGGGCGGCAAATACGTCGCCAAGGACCTGTTCGAAGCCGGCGGCATCCCGCTGGTGATGAAGGCGCTGCTCGAAGGCGGCTATCTGCACGGCGACTGCATGACGGTGACCGGCAAGACGGTGGCCGAGAACCTCGAGAAGGTGAAGTTCAACACCGAGCAGGACGTGATCCGTTCGACCTCGAACCCGATCTCGCCCACCGGCGGCGTGGTGTCGCTGCGCGGCAACCTCGCGCCCGACGGCGCCATCGTGAAGGTCGCGGGTTTGAAGAACCTGCGTTTCGTCGGCCCGGCGCGCGTCTTCGATACCGAAGAGAAGTGCTTCGAGGCGGTCGAGAAGCGGACCTACAAGGAAGGCGACGTGCTCGTCATCCGCTACGAAGGCCCCAAGGGCGGCCCCGGCATGCGCGAGATGCTGTCGACCACGGCGGCGCTCTACGGCCAGGGCATGGGCGACAAGGTTGCCCTCATCACCGACGGCCGCTTCTCCGGCGCCACCCGCGGCTTCTGCATCGGCCATGTCGGCCCGGAAGCGGCGATCGGCGGTCCCATCGCCCACATTCAGGACGGTGACATCATCACCCTCGACGCCACGACCGGCGAAATCTCGGTCAACGTGTCGGAGGAAGAGTTTGCCCGGCGCAAGACGAGCTGGGCACCGCGTGAGACCGAGTATGGCTCGGGCGCGATCTGGAAGTATGCCCAACTGGTGGGGCCGGCGCGTTACGGCGCGCTGACCAACCCCGGCGCCAAGGGCGAAAAGGAGCAGTATGCGGACATTTAGGGCAGGAGCCCTTGTTTCCGTTGCGTTTTGGGCTGCGCTCGCGATTGCGGGCGTAGCCACCCCGGCCGCCGCTCAGGTGAGCGGCGTGCTGCCGTCGTTGCCGGCCGCGCCCGAAACGGCAGCCGATGCGGCGCTCGCCATGGCCAACCAGCTCGACGGGGCAGGGGGCGGCATTTCCAGCGCCGACCTGATCGCCGCGCTCGAGGATGCGGCGCTGGCCGGCCAGCCGATGGCTTTGTTCCAGCTCGGTTTGATGTACGAGAGCGGCGAAGGCGTCGACAAGGACCCGGTCAAGGCCTTCGGCTATTTCAGCCAGATCGCCGATGAGCATGCCGATACCGCTCCCAAGGGCGTCGAGGCCGACATCGTGGCGCAGTCGTTCCTCAAGATCGGCGAGTACTATCGCCAGGGTCTGCCGGAAGCCGGCATCCAGAAGAACGAAGCCTACTCCAACAAGCTGATCATGCACGCGGCGTCCTATTTCGGCGACGCCGACGCGCAGTACAAGGTCGGCGAACTCTATCTCGACGACGCCGAACTCGGCGACAATCCGCTGCAGAGCGCGCGCTGGCTGAATCTCGCGGCGCGCAAGGGCCATGCCGGGGCGCAGGCGAAGCTGGGCAGCATGCTGTTCAACGGCGACGGGATCGACGCCGATCCGGTGGAGGGCCTGATGTGGCTGACCGTCGCGTCCCGCCGCGCCGCGGGCACCGCCGATGACGGCTGGATCCACGACCTGCTCACCAACGCGATGTCGATCGCGACGCCGGACCAGCGCAAGAAAGCGGTCGAACTCGCCGACTCGCTGGGCACCCGTTTCGGCGGTCTCTAACTAACAGCAGCGTTCAGCGGCAGTTCAGCCGCGGGATGGCAACCATCGGGGCAGTTAGCCCGTTGGTGTCCATCATGCGTTTGCCGATCATTCTCGCCCTCATCGTTGTCATCACGCTGCCCAAGGATGTCCGAGGCTTCGTCGATGATGTCTCCGCCCAGGCCGGCGTGGCGACGGCGTCGATCAGCCATTTCCTCGATCGCAACAAGGATGACGGCACCGTCAAGGTGGCCGAGGCAAGCGTCACCAACGTGCTGAAAACCAAGCACGACACCGCCAAGAACTTGGTTGGGAATATCCGCTGAGGGCTCGCTGCTGAAGCTGGTGGTCGCGGACCCCCACCCCTGTCCCCTCCCCGCAAGGGGGAGGGAGACCCTCACACCGGCATCTCAGTCTGCGTCTCCCTCCCCCTTGCGGGGAGGGATCAAGGGTGGGGGGCAGCCCGCGCCGGCGCTAGCTGTTGCTCGCCAATTCTCAGAACGCGAACTCGCCCACCACCGGCACATGGTCGCTCGGCTTGTCCTTGCCGCGCTCGGCCGAATGCACCACCACGTCTTCCAGCCGATCGGCGGCCTGCGGCGAGAGCAGCAGGTGGTCGATGCGAATGCCGTCCTTGCGCTCCCATCCGAAAGTCCGGAAGTCCCAGAACGTCAGGGACGGCTCATCGGTGATGGCGCGGACCGCATCGGTGAGCCCGAGATTGAGCAAGGCCCGCCACCTCTCGGCGCTCTCGGGGCGGAATGCTGCGTCGCCCACCCATTTCTCGGGCACCGTTGCGTCGATGTTGGCGGGGATGATGTTGAAGTCGCCAAGCAGGATGAACGGCTCTTCGAGCGCCAGGCGAGATTCGACGAAGGTGTGCAGCCGGTCCATCCAGCTCAGCTTGTAGGTGAACTTGTCAGTGCCGACGGGGTTGCCGTTCGGCAGGTAGATGCAGCACACCCGCACCACACCGCCTTCGACCGAGAACACCCCCTCGATCAGCCGCGACTGCTCGTCGCCGTCGTCGCCGGGCAGACCGCGCGTCACTTCGTCGAAGCGATGCTTGGAAAGGATGGCGACGCCGTTCCAGCTCTTTTGGCCAAACGTCTCGACATTGTAGCCCAGCGCCTCGATCTCCATGCGAGGGAAGGCCTCGTCGACCGATTTGATCTCCTGCAGGCAGACGATGTCGGGCGATTCTTCTTCAAGCCATTTGAGAAGAGCGCCCTGCCGAGCCTTGACGCCGTTGATGTTCCAGGTCGCGATGCGCATGAGGAGGCTCCCGTTCGAGACGGGAGCCTAGAGCAATTCGTCGTTTCGTTGAAACGCCGAATTGCTCCGGTCCTTTTGGTCGCGCTTCCGAACCGGAAAAGCTTGCAATCCCACGCTTTCGCGGGGACAGGCTTTTTCCTGGAAGCGCTCCGCTAGCTCAGAGCGCTGCGTAAACCGCGTCGCGGATGTCCTCGCGGAACGGACCGTTGCAGCCTTCAGGGGCGACGTTGGTGCAGACCAGAATCGTCAGCCGGTTGGTGCGGTCGATGATCCAGTTGTGGCCCCAGGCGCCGCCCCAGTCGAGCGTGCCGACCGGGCAGGGGCTCTCTGCCGCCTTGGGATCGTCGATCACGGCGCCGAGCAAAGTGAAGCGCTTGCCGGCATCGGTATCGCGCCGCGGCAGGCTGCCGATCTGGTTGCGGAAGGCTTCGTCGACAGTGGCGGGCTTCAGATGCGTACCACCATTATAGACCTCGAGCATCTTCATCACATCGTCGGCGGTGCCGCAGGAGCCGCCGCCACCCGACTGCGGGGCGTCGGCACGGAAGATCCGCCCTACCTCCCAGCCGGTGCCTTGCGAGTCGGCTTCGGTGATTCTGGCCGGAGGGACGACCGGGGCTTGCGGCGGATTGCCGTTGGCGTAGTTGGCGGCGACGCGGGTGGCGTCGGTCGGGGTGAAGCGCCAGTCGACCATACCGAGCGGGCCAGCAGCGTATTTCACCACCGCGGCCTCGAGGGTGGAGCGGTTGATCGCGGCGATCACGCCGCCCAACACGTCGATGCTGGTGCCATAGCCCCAGGCGGTGCCCGGCGCGAAGGCCAGTGGCGCCCTGGCCAGTCGGCGCAGGTTCTCTTCGAGCGAGATGTAGGGGCCGGACATGCCCGGAGCGACATCCGCCGGAGTG
>JAEUMC010000694.1 GCA_016793415.1 Devosia sp.
AGACCGGCGAGATCTTCTACAAGACGGTGCTGCCGTTCGTCGGGCTGTTCCTTGCTCCGGTCTACTGGCTGGCGACGCTGCCCAAGCTTGCCGATTTTCGGGCCGGGGAGCACGATCGGGCCGACTTCCTGCCGCTGTCGATCGGCTTCATCGGACAGTTCATCCTGGTGCCGTTGCTGGTGATCTATGCGCTGATCCTCCTCGCCTACGCCGCACAGATCGCCATTACCCAGAAACTGCCGCAGGGGATGATCGGCTGGATGGTGCTGGGTTTCGTGGTCACCGGGGCCGCCACCTGGCTGATCGTCCATCCGGCCTTCATGCGCTCACGCCCGTTGGTGCGCCTGTTCCGCGGCTGGTGGTTCTGGCTGACGCTGGCGCCGCTGGCGCTGTTCTTCATCGCGGTATGGGTGCGGGTCGATGCCTATGGTTTGACCGCGGAGCGCATCCTGCTGCTGGCCGGCGGCGTCTGGGCTGCGGTGCTGGCCCTGGTGTTCATCGTCGGGCGGGGCGATATCCGGCTGATCCCGGCACTGGCCGGTTTCATCCTGCTGCTGCTCTCGGTGGGGCCGTGGAACTACAGCTATCTGTCGCAGAGCACCCAGGCGATGCGGCTCGACGCGTTGGTGATGAATGCCGGCGCCGACAAATCGGCCAGCCCGCCGCGTGGCGACTGGAGCGCCGAAGAGGTTGCCGAGGCGCGCGGGATCATCGACTACCTCGCTGGCTCGCGCGAAGGCCAGCGCGCCGTGCGCGAGGTGATGGGCAAGTATGGGGTGACGTGGGACCCAGCTCAGGACGGCTCCTACGTCGTGCTGGAGGCGCTGGGGATCAGCCAGCCCACCACGAACGGCGAGCCGCGTTTTGCCACGCTGTTCCGCAATTTCGATGGCGAACCGGTCGATGTCACGGCGACGCCGTACCTGATCCGACCGATCGGGCTCTATGGCGACACGGCAGTGGACTTGCCGCCGCTGCGCTTCACCATGACTGGTGGGGCGATCCGGGTCGGGCCGGCAGGTAGTGTCGATGCGGACCTGCAGCCGCTGGACCTCACCACCTGGCTGGCTCAGCAGAATACCGGCTCGCTCGTCACGCCGTGGATCGACTTCGCCGTGGCGGGCCGGAGCTACCGGCTGGTGCTGCAGTCGATAAGCCTCGATCGCGGCGAGGACAATGCCGGCCCAACTGTGCTGAACAGCCTTGAGGGCCAGCTGTTTTCGACCCGCTGAGCGGTGGTCAGGCCCACGCCATGATGTCTTCGAGCGCCCGGGAGGTGATCGCCTCTTTCTTGGCGATGGTCTTCTCGGTCGATTTCCACCGTCCGACATGGCCTTCGGGCTTCTTGATCGAGACTGGTGGGAACAGGCCGAAATTGACGTTCATCGGCTGGAAGCTGCGGGCACCGGAATAGGCTTCGGCCTCGATGTGGCCGCCGGTGATGTGGTTGATCAGCGCGCCCATGGCGGTGGTCGCCGGCGGGATCGCCAGTTGCTCGCCGCGCGCGTCGGCGGCGGCCATGCGGCCGGCCATCAGGCCGACGGCGGCGCTCTCGACATAGCCTTCCACACCGGTGACCTGGCCGGCAAAGCGCAGCCGCGGCATCGCCTTGAGCTTGAGATCCGGCCCCAGCACCTTGGGCGAGTTGAGGAAGGTGTTGCGATGCAGCCCGCCGAGCCGGGCGAACTGGGCGTTCTCGAGGCCGGGGATCATGCGGAAGATCTCGGCCTGGATGCCGTAGCGCATCTTGGTCTGGAAGCCGACCATGTTCCACAGCGTCCCCAGGGCGTTGTCCTGGCGCAGTTGCACGATGGCGTGCGCCTTGACCGTCGGGTTGCGCGGGTTGGTGAGGCCGACCGGCTTCATCGGCCCCCAGCGCAGCGTATCGCGGCCGCGCTCGGCCATCACCTCGATGGGCAGGCACCCGTCGAAATACGGCACCTTCTCCCAATCCTTGAACTGGTGCAGCGGGGCGCTCACCAGGGCATCGACGAAGGCGTTGTACTGCGCTTCGTCCATCGGACAGTTGAGGTAATCCTGCCCATTGCCCATCGGCCCGACCTTGTCGTAGCGCGACTGGGCCCAGACGATGTCGTGATTGATCGACTCGTAATGGACGATCGGCGCGATGGCGTCGAAGAAAGCGAGCGAATCCTCGCCGGTCAGCTGCTGGATCGCCTCTGCCAGGGCAGGGGAGGTCAGCGGCCCGGTGGCGACGACGACGTTCTGCCACTCCTCGGGCGGCAGCCCGGCAACCTCGCCGCGTTCGATCGAGATGTTGGGGTGGCTGTGGATGGCCGCGGTCACCGTATCGGAAAACGCGTCGCGATCGACCGCCAGCGCGCCACCGGCCGGCAGCTTGTGCGCATCGGCGGCGCGCATGATCAGCGAGTTGCAGCGGCGCATCTCTTCATGCAGGAGGCCGACGGCATTGTGCTGGTGATCGTCGGAGCGGAAGCTGTTGGAGCAGACCAGCTCGGCAAAGCCTTCGGTCTGGTGCGCGTCGGTCTTCTGGGTGGGGCGCATCTCGTGCAGCACCACCTTGGCGCCGGCCTCGGCGGTCTGCCAGGCCGCTTCCGAGCCGGCGAGTCCGCCGCCGATCACATGAATGGGTTCGAGGTGTTTTGACATGGGCGCCAGATAGCAAGACCAGCCCGCTCCGGCAATGGCGCCGGGCAGCTAGTCGACCCAGGGGAAGCCGCCCGGGTCGGCCTTGGCGCGTTCGAGAATGAAGGCGTCGTCGTGCCCTCGAATGTCGGTGAGGAACGGAAAATCCTCCGGCGCGACGGCGATGCGGGCCAGCGGGGTGACGGCCACGAGGCTCGCCCATTGCGGCACATGGGCGCGTTGGCCGCCGATATCGAGCGGCGGCATCGGTTCGAAGCTGTCGCGCGGCAGCAGGTAGAGCATCCCGGGGCGGAAGGCCCGGGCGTCAAGCGCCGGTTGGCTGATCGAGAAGAAGTAATAGGGATCGCCGAGCGAGCCGTCCTCGAGTTCCACCCGCGCCGCCGAGTTGACCAGCAGCATGGGATGCGTCGCCCGGTCGAGAATGGCGTAGTACATCGACCACAGCCCGTCCGAGGCGCCGTACACGGCCTGGCGATTGCCGAACGGATGGGCGTCATGGGACTGACGCGGCTCGAACTCGCGGATGTCGCCATTCTGCGAGCCATGCGCGATGAGGTTCTGCGTTTCGACGATGTGGCTGATGAACTGCCAGCGCGGCCAGGGCAGGTCGTAATCGATCAGTGCGTTGGCGCCGCTGGCGAGGCTGCGCCCGAACAGCGCCTCGAACGCCGCCAGTGCCTCGGCCCCAGGCATCGGTGGGCGGGTGAGGAAGGGCGACGGCTGTTCTGGCATGGCGAACTCCCGGTGCGGTCGGGCGGCACGCTAGCATCGCGCCAACGGCATGCAACTGTCCCGGTCGGCGGTTGCGTGTGACGGGAGCGATGGGTAGCAATGACGCCCGAACAAGGAGGCCGGCATGACCATTACACTTTGGGGGCGTTTGAGCTCGGGCAATGTCCAGAAGGTGGTGTGGGCGCTCGAAGAGCTGGAACTGCCCTATGAACACGTCCCGCTGGGCGGCGCTTTCAAGGGCAACGACACGCCCGAATACCTGGCGATGAACCCCAACGGGCTGGTGCCGACGCTGCGCGACCGCGGCCTCACCGTCTGGGAGAGCCACGCCATCGTCCGCTATCTCAGCGCCGAGTATGGCAGCGGGCTGCTGTTTCCGATGGAAGCGCGCGACCGGGCCGTGGTCGATCAATGGACCGACTGGACGGCGACGACGTTCCAGCCGGCCTGGATCGGGCTGTTCTGGCTGAAAGTGCGGACACCCGCGGCGCAGCAGGATGCGGTGGCGATCGACAAGGCGTTGGCAGCCTCGATCAGGTGTTTTCGCTTGCTGGAAGCGCGGCTGACGGAGGCGCCGTATCTGGGCGGGAACGAGCTGAGCTATGCCGATATCGTCGCCGGCGCGGCGATGTTCCGCTGGTCGACCATGCCGATCGAGCGACCATCGCTGCCGCATGTCGAGGCTTGGCATTCGAGGCTTAACGAGCGCGCGGTGTTCCGCAAGGCGATCAACGTCTCATACGAGGAACTGGTGGGGCGGCTGGCGTTCTGAGTGGAAACTCGGAACCAGGCCCCAAAAAGGCTGAACGCCCGCTCCTATCAGGAAGCGAGCGTTCTACGATACCGGCGTCAGGCACGAACCAGAGAGCGAACCGTTAGATGGTGCGCGCATGGTCGCGGGCGATGCGCTGGATGTCGGTGCGAGTGATGCCGAGATCGCTCAGCTGACGGGTGTCGAGAGCGTTGAGCTCACGGACGGTCTGCTGGTAGGCGGCCCACTTCTTCAGCGTAGTGCGAATACCCATTTGGAAGTCTCCTTTCGTTTACGAAACAAGAGATAGTGCGGTTCTCCCCGGACGAGCAGATGGAGATGTATCAGAACCGTTATGCGTCTGATGCATGGCATTAACCGCTCGCGTTCATTTGCGATTCAGACTGGCGGCAAGCGGCGGGCAAGAAAATGGCCGCCGGGCGCACGGCGGCCATTCTCGCATGGTTAGCGATCGATGAAGGGCTAGCGGTCGAACAGGCCGCGGGTCATCTTCTGGAAGTCGGGTCCCGTAATCCCCAGAGCATCACGGGTTGTGGGGACGTCCAGCTCCCGCAACGTCTGCCTGATGTCGACCAGGCGCTTGTGGCGCCAGACGGCACGAACAAACATGGCGTTCTCCTTTTGCGGATCACCACGAGTTCAGCATGAGCCGATTTGCACGAACGTGCATGCGAGGAGTTATCAGTGCCGGCATGCGTCGAGCGCATGGCAATTTC
>JAEUMC010000576.1 GCA_016793415.1 Devosia sp.
GATCTGGTGGTAATTGCGAGGAGCCCAGAACCCGATCCCATCCCGAACTCGACCGTTAAACTCCTTTGCGCCGATGGTACTAAGTCTCAAGGCTTGGGAGAGTAGGTCGCTGCCAGGTCTGCCAAAAACATGCGTGTCTCATACGACTAGAAAACACCAAAACCCCCGCCCGCAGTAATGCCGGCGGGGGTTTTGCTTTTCTGCAGTACACGCAGGGATCTGGTCGTGATGCGCTGGCGGTGCCCAAGCGCCCCCTCGCCCCTTTGGGGAGAGGGCGGTGGATGAGGCCGAAGGCTTCATCCACGGGGTGAGGGGCGCCAAGCGCGAGATATCGGCGACTTGGGGACTAGTTCGTACTCGGCCAGGGCCGGTGTGCTTGGCGCCCCTCACCCTGGCCCTCTCCCCCCGCGGACGCTCTTGCGTCCGCTAGGAGGGGCGAGGGGACGCGAGAGGCGCCAGCGATGCAGAGCTGTGGCGTTCGGCAGCCCCGCTCTGGCAGCGATGTATCTGGACTAAACTATCAAGGATCCATCCGGACCGTGGCGCAGGGGAGGCCGGGACGGGCCGGTGTCTGCGGCTCCCCCCTCCCACCAGCCTGTCGGCTGGCCCCCCCTCCCCCGCAAGCGGGAGAGGGAGCCCGACTGCGGGCTTTGATGGTGGGGAGAATGCGCCGGCGGTGACGCTAGCGCCCCCTCGCCGAAGGCTTCATCCGCGGGGTGAGGGGCGCCAAGCGCGCGATATCGGCGACTTGGATACCGCCCTCATCCTCGGCCGGTGCGCTTGGCGCCCCTCACCCTGGCCCTCTCCCCAAGGGGGCGAGGGGACGATAGGGGCGCCATCGGTGTGTAGCCGCTTAGGCGCGCCGCGCTTTCCTGACCGCCTCGACCGTCTGGCCCACCAGATCATCGAAGGCGATCTTGGCCGGTCTCCGCATGTACGTCACGATGTCGTCGACCAGCAGCGGACGCGACCAGCGGTCGGCGATGATGGCGCTGCCTTGCTGGATGCCCAGCACGCAGAGCATCTGGGCGGCGTTGCAATCGACGTCGTGGCCGATGCCGCAGATGATCTCCAGCGTCAGGTCGAAATCACCATTGCCGAACCAGAGCGCCACCACCTGCGCGGCGGCGTTGGGGTAGACGTGGATCCAGTTGTACTCGATGTACTCGGCGTCGCATTTGGCCCAGGCGGTCTGCCAGTCGGGCGAGTTGCGGCAGGCGTCGAGCGCGAAGGCGAGGACGGCGCCGTATTCGGTGCGGGTCGAGAACAGTTCGATGGTGGAGACCAGCAGCGCCTTGCTGTCGGTTTCGGTGTAGGCGCGGGCGGCGAGCACCGCGTTGAACACTTCGCCGAGGATGCCGTTGCCGGCAGCGGAAATCTCTGCGTCGATCCAGGCGAGACGAGCGGCTTCGCGGGGCCGGCCGGGGGCGACCATGCCGCAGATGGTGCCGCGCATCTGGCCGCCGATCCACTCATCGAACGGGTTGTCGAGCGAGCCGGTGAGCGGCGGCAGCAGGCCGCGGCGGATGCTGGCGAGCGCCACGGCTTCGGCCGACCAGCCCATCGGGATCAGGGAAGTCCAGCGCTCGGCGATGTCGGCGCCGGTGACGGCATGGCCCTTGTCGGCAAAAGCCTCGAGGAAGGCGATCTCGAAGGTGATGTCGTCATTATAGGTGTTGGGCTCGCGCACATAGTCGCGGATCGGGCCGAACACCTTGGCGATGTTCTCGGCGGTATAGCCCTCGAGCGCGGTGCCGGCGGCGGCGCCGACCAACTGGCCGAGCCAGGCGGCGCGGGTGCGATCGACGAAGTCGGCACCCGCCACGTCGACGGCGGTATCTTCAGGCCAGCTGACATCGGCGTCGAAGGCGGCCCAATCGGCGTAGCGCAGGGTTTGCTGGCTCTTGTGGTTGGGGTCGGCCACGGCGGCGCGCATGATGGCGCGGAGGCGGAAGTCGATGGTGTAGAGGGTTTCGTAGTCCTTCCTGGCCAGGGCATCGAGGCCCTGCTGCAGCAGGTCGCCATAGGGGGCGAGGATGAAACCCTTGCTCTCGAGCGATTGCAGTGCGCCGGCCATCAGGCATTCGGGCGCGGCGGAGCCGGGCACGTTGCTCTGCCAGTACATCGCCATCAGCATGTCGCCGCCATTCATGACGGCGCTGGCGTCCCAGGTCTGCTCTTCGGCAGTGCGGACGATCGGCAGGGTGTCGCGCAGCAGGTCGCGGGTCAGTTCCCAGGCTTTCATGGGCTACTCTCGTATCTAGGGGTGGTCAGGAAATCTTGCGGGCTTTGGCCTGGCGGCGCGCCGCGTAAACGGTGAGCATCACTGCCGGCACAATGTAGGGGATCATCTGCATCAGCTCGTTGGGCAGGCCCTTGGTCTGCATGGTGATGGCGACGGTTTCGGCAATGCCGAGCACGGCGGCGGCGGCAAAGGTGCCCCAGGCGGTGCCCATGCCCATCACCTCGGCGGCGAGTGCGATGAAGCCGCGGCCGGCCGTCATGTTCTGGGCGAACCAGCTGACATAGCCCATCGAGAGATAGGCACCGGCGGCGCCACCGAGCACGCCCGACAGAGCCAAAGCATAGAGCTGCACGCGGTTGCGCGAGATGCCGGCGGCGGCTGCCGCCTTGGGGTCGGAACCGACGGCACGGATGTGGAGGCCGAACGGGGTGCGGGCCAGGAGGATGGCGACGGCCGGCACCGCGAGGATCGCCACATAGGTCAGCATGTGGTGCCCGGAGAGCAGCGGGCCGAGGATCGGCACGCCGCCGAGCAAGGGGATGTCGATATTGGGCAGCACGCCGCTTTTCAGCGCGCCCGACATCCCCTTGTCGCCGGTGGCGAGGAACAGGCCCAGCGTCGTCGCGGCCAGCGCCGCCATATTCAGCGCGATGCCGGTAATGATGAACTGGGTCCCGAGACCATTGATGAAGAACGCCATCAGCGCGCCGAGCAGGCCGCCGCCGATGAGCGCGGCGAAGAGCCCGAGGAACGGGTTGGCGGTATAGGCGCTGACCAGCACGCCGATCAGCGCGCCCGACAGCATGATGCCCTCCATGCCGATATTGAGCACGCCGGCGCGATCGGAGATGAGGACGCCGAGCGCCGCCAGCAGCAATGGGGTCATCACCC
>JAEUMC010000813.1 GCA_016793415.1 Devosia sp.
CGACCCCGCCGCGCTGCAGCTCGACAAGCCGGTCGAGATTGTCATCGACCAGCCCGCCCCACAGCGCATAATCGACATGGCTGACAGCTGCCGCGGCCTGCTTCAGCGCCAGCGAACCGGAGTCGACCGTCGGTGGGTGCGCATTGAGCGGCATCTCGACGAAGCAGGTGACGCCGCCTGCCGCCGCGGCCCGGCTGCCCGTCTCGAACCCCTCCCAGTGCCCGCGCCCCGGTTCGGAGAAATGCACATGCGCATCGATCAGGCCCGGCAGCAGCAGCTGGCCGGTCGCATCGATGCTCTGGCCGGCCGGCCGCTCCGGGTTGCCCGCAACGACCTCGGCAATGCGGCCATCGGCAACAACGATGCCACCGACGAACGTCCGTTCGTCGGTGGCGAGAGTAGCGTTGCGGATGTAGAGATCGGCAACCGACATCAGTCGAGGCCGATCATCCTGGCCGGGTTGATCGCCGTCATGGTCTGCACTTCCTCCACCGAGAAGCCGAAATAGAGCAGCATCGAGATCATCATTCGCATGCCCTCGATCGGCGACGGTAGCACGCGCACGCCGTAATCGGTGGCGAGCACGAACTGTTCGGGCCCGACATCGCGGATGCCCTGCAGCCAGCTCATCGCCCGGCCATGCACCAGCGAACTCATGTCCATCAGCTCGCGCTCGACATAGTAGTGCGTCTGCGGCATCCACGGCCCACCGAAATCCACCGCACAGGCTTCGAGGAAGAAGCCCTTGCGGGCGATCTCCTTCTGCTGCTCGACGGTAAGCAGTTGCCGCGCCGGATGCGCCACCAGCACCTTCTTGATCCCGTATTGCTCGGCGAGCTCGATGATCCGCAGCGCCTCGGGTCCGGAGACGTGGCCGGTATTGAGGTAGACCTCGGGCCGCTCGGCCACCATGTCGAGAATCTCTTTGAGCTCGTCCTGGATCGGCCCCTCCGTCGGGATGCGCACGGCGCGGCTCAGTTCCTTCTCGGCAAAGCCCGGGATCGCATCCTTGAAAGGCACCAGCCTGCCATCCACCAGCGTCGATTCCGTCGAGGCCGAATGGTAGGTGCAGTGCGAGCCGAAGCTGATCATCCGGCAGCCGTCGCCGAGGTTCAGCGCGGTGCGCACGGCGCGCGGATTGAGCCCGCCATGCGACGAGTTCATCAGGTAGCCGCCGAAGGTGCGAAAGTCCTTCATGTAGCGGTTGACCATCCAGGCGGTGCCGGAAGCCCAGCCGAATACGTCGTAGTAGAGGATGGTGCGCATGCCGGCGGCACGCGCCATTTCCGCCACCTGGATCGGATCGAAATGGCCGGGGTTGGAGCGCAGCACCGGCCCGGCATGGACATGGCTGTCGATGGCGCCGACCAGCAGCTCCTCGGGCAGTTCCATGGTGCGGTTGTAGAACGGTTCGTAGGTCGCCATGAGCTGTCCTCAGATCGGGTCGAGGCCGATGAGGCGCGCCGGATTGTGCGCCGTCATGGTGCGGATTTCTTCGGGGGTGAACTCGTAGTCGAGCAGCGTCGTGATCATCGTGCGCATGCCCTGCACCGGGCTCGAGGCGGCGCGGATGCCGTAGTCGGTGCCGAGCACGAAATGCTCCGGCCCGACCTCGCGGATGTCGCTCATCCACTGCGTCGCAGTGCGCCTCAGCCGTGGCAGGTCGCCCGAACGATCCATGTACTTCTTCTCGACGTAGTAGTGGGTCCGCGGCGCATGCGGGTAGAGCCAGTCGACCAGGCACCCCTCGAGGAAGAAGCCGCGGCGGGCCGCATCCTTCTGCTGTTCGATGGTGAGCTGCTGGCGCGCCGGGTGGGCGATCAGCACCTTGTGGATGCCGAACTCCTCGGCGAGGTCGAGGATGCGCAGCACCTCCGGCCCCGAGACGTGGCCGGTGTTGAGATAGACATCCGGATGGTCGGCCACCATCTGCAGGATCTCGGCCAGATCGTCGGAGATCGGCCCCTCCTCCGGGATGCGGATGGCGCGGCTCAGCTCCTCCTTGACGAACTCCGGATAGGCATCCTTGAACGGTACCAGTTGCCCGTCGATGATCGTCGACTCGCGGCTGGCCGAGAAATAGGTGCAGTGCGAGCCGAAGCTGATGAAGCGGCAGCCTTCCTCCATGTAGAGCGCGGTGCGCACCGACCGCGGGTTGAGCCCGCCATGCGCCGAGTTCATCAGGTAACCGCCGAAGGTCTTGATCCCCGGCACATGCCGGTTGACCATCCAGGCCGTGCCCGAGGCCCAGCCGAACACGTCGTAGTAGACGATGGCGCGCATGCCGGCCTCGCGCGCTTCGATGGCCACTTCGAACGGATCCTGGTGCCCCGGATTGGAGCGCAGGACCGGTCCGGCATGGACGTGGCTGTCGATGGCGCCGACGAGGAGCTCGGAGGGCAGTTCCATCGACCGTTCGTAGAAGGACTCACTGATAGTCATGATGCCGCTTTCTGATCGACTTGGTTGGCAGTTGGATTGGTTGCTTCGCCGCTGAGCCAGCAGGCGGCGCGATGGCCACCGCCGAGCTCGACGACCGGAGGGGCCCGGTGGCAGCGCTCGTGCGCCAGGGGGCAGCGGGCGCGGACCGGGCACTCGCCCGGCTTCACCTCGCCGAGCACCAGTTCGCCCCGCATGGCGATGCCGTCGTCCGGTTTGGGTTTGATGCGCGGCGCCGCGCCCAGCAATGCGCGCGTATAGGGGTGGGAGGGCGCCGAGAACACCGCATCGGCAGGGCCCTCTTCGACGATGACGCCCAGGTACATCACCATGACGCGGCTGCAGATGTAGCGTACCACCGCCACGTCGTGGCTGATGAACAGCATCGACGTGCCGACTGCCACCTGCAGGTCCTTGAGCGTGCGCAGCACCTGCGCC
>JAEUMC010000822.1 GCA_016793415.1 Devosia sp.
CACCTCGTGCCGCCGGCTCAAGAGCCAGGCCGCCGAGAGCCCGGCAATGCCGGCGCCGATGATTGCGATGCGCCGCCCCGACGCGCGTGCCTGGTCTTCGTGGAAATGTCGCACCTTAGGTTCCCATCTGCTGCAGATGGGAGGAACTACGGGCGGCCGGCGGCAATTGTTTCAGCCGGCGCAAAAAACTCTGGCAGGTGAAACAGTTGGCGGTTTCGGCCCGTTACTTCGCCTTCGGCGCGCCACTCTGGGGAGCGCTATTGGGGAGATTGCCGCATGCCGCCCGTCCTCGTCGCCTATGCCGGCGCTGCCGTGACCATGCTGGCGCTGGACGCCATCTGGCTCACCACCATGGTGCCGCGCCTCTACCAGCCGCAATTGGGCAATCTGCTCGCAGAGCGCCCCAACCTCGCGGTGGCAGGCGTGTTCTACCTGCTCTACCTGGTGGGCGTCGTGGCATTCGCCATCCTGCCGGCCCTCGAGACGCGCAGCTGGCTCACGGCCTTGGGTTTTGGCGCCCTGCTCGGCCTCGTCGCCTATGGCACCTACGACTTCACCAACCTCTCGACCCTGCGCAACTGGCCCCTGGCGCTCAGCCTCATCGACGTCGCCTGGGGGATGGTGCTCACCGGGGCAACAGCGCTGGGCGGCTACTGGGCCGTGCGCTGGCTGATACCGGGCTGAACTACTCGACCGTCACGATCTTGTACTTCTGCCCCGCGACCAGCGTGTCGCCCGGATAGAGGTTGTTGAGGATGTAGAACAGGTCGGTGCCGCGGCTGAGCCCGCTCATCCGCCGCGCCAGCGAGTCCGCGGTGTCGACATTGCCGGCAGTTACCGTACGCACCACCAGCTTCTTGACCTGCGCCAGATCCTTGGCAGTGGCGCCGCGGAAGCTTTTCAGCGTCGCCTCGGCCGCCTTGGTGAAGGCCGGGTTGTCGAACTTGGCGGCGAAGATGAAGCGGTACACCCGCCCCTCGTGCCGCACCACCGCCACGCGGAAATTCCACTGCGGGGTGACGGCGACGCCAGTCGCCATTTCGAAGCCGTTGGCGCTCTCGCGCTTCACCGTCGCCGGCTGCAGCCCGGCGATCCAGCCCGACTTCAGGTAATCCTCCAGCCCCATCGTCGCCGGCACCTCGGCGCTGTCGAAGCGCACGGCCTCGCCCTCGCCGGCAACACCGACCACGGCGCCCTTGGAGATCTGCAGCGTGTAGTTGGAAGGGACCTCGAAGGTGAACTTCAGCGTCGGGTTGATATAGCGGCGACCGACCACCGCGCCCTGCGCCGGGCTGTCGCCGAAGGCGAGCCCCTCGATGCCGGCCATGTAGCCGTCGCGGGCGGTCTCGCCCAGTCCCGGCGCACCGAAGAAGGCGCGCGCCGTCTCGATCGCCTTCTGGATGCGATCGGGAGTCGAGGGATGCGACGAAAGGAAATCCCCTTCCTGGTCGGCATCGCCGGCGGAGAAATGCGCGAACCGCCCCATGGCGCCGAGGAACCGCGCCGCCGCATGCGGATCGTAACCGGCGCGGCCGGAGGTCAGGATCCCCTCCTTGTCGGCGGCCAGCTCCTGCTGCTGGCTGAACGCTGCCAGCGACATCTTCGAGCGGTTGGAGGCCTGGTCGGTGGCGGTATCGGCGCCGAACACCCCCGACACCACCTTGTCGACGATCTCGTTGGTCTTGGCGCGGTTGGTGCGGGCACGGGCGTGTTTCAGCGTCACGTGGGCGATCTCGTGCGCCAGGACCGCCGCGATCTCCGAGGTATCGGAGGCGAGCGCCAGGATGCCGCGGGTGACGTAGACATAGCCGCCCGGCAAGGCGAACGCATTGACCTCGGCGGTATCGAGAATGGTGACGGTGAATTTCTGGTTCGGCTGATCGGCGGCAGCGAGCAGCCGCACGACGATCCGTGCGATCATGATCTCGGCCTGGCGGTCCGAATAGATGCCGCCATAGGAAGCGACGATGCGCGGGTGCTCGCGCGCCCCGATCGCATCCTCCTCCGGATCGTCGGAGGCGACGATCGGCGCGTTCTGGCCCTCGGTACGGGACGTCGTGACGCCGGGCAGGCTCGAGCAGGCAGCCAGCACCGCGAGCAATGCCACTGCGAGCGGGGCGCCGAGCGCCGGGATGATCGAACGCGACTTCATGGAGCGAGGAGAACCTCTATCTGCTCTGGATGGGTGACCTCGACCCGCGGGCCATCGACGTCATCCACCCAGCCTCTGATCCTGACGAGGGCACCCTCGAGCTTGAGGGGGTCGAGGCCGGCACGCGAAAACAACTGGACCGCCGACCGCTCGAGCACGGCGGTGAAGTCCTGTTTCCACGATCGGCCAAAATTCAGGTAGATGCGCCCCTGCGCCTCGTCGGCGAGAAGCACTCGACCCTCCACCAGCTCGTAGTGACCCAGGCGTCCGGCCAGTTCAGCCGGCCGGTCCGCCCGCCGCACGAGATAGTATGGGTCGGTCCAGATGCCAAGCTTCATCAGCCGCGCCGAGCCCTCGGCACTGAGCAACTGTGGCAGACATGCACGATTATCGGGGAACGAGTAGACCCGCGCCCAGCCGTCGGCCACCATGCGCTGCTGTACCCAGAGCTCGGGCGTACCCTCGACGAACAGCTGTCCAAGCGTCCGGCCGTGCCGGTCCACCTGCTCGCCGCCGTGGCGAACCGCTACCCGCTTGCCCAGCGTCAGCTGTTCGAGCGCCAGCCGCGATTCCTCGGCCTTCGGCCAGGTCTCGAAATCCTCGCGTCCGAGCGGCAGCTTGGGAGCTTGCGTTCCGATCAGGCGAACCACGACGCCCGTATCGAGCACCACGGTATCGCCGTCGGTGACCGACGCGACGGTGCCCTTGGGGCCGTCGACCAGCCCGTCGCAGCCCATGGCAAGGGCACTCAGCGGCATGGCGACAACCACCGCAGCCGCAGCAAATCTGAGC
>JAEUMC010000824.1 GCA_016793415.1 Devosia sp.
CCCCTCGAGCCGCGCCACGAGCACGTTGGTCGTGGTGCGGGCCGCGAGAATCTTGATCGTGAGGCCCGGCTTGTTGGTCGAGAGCGGGCCATAGGATGCCAGCGCCAGCGGATCCTCGGTAAAGGACTGGATGCGCACTTCGCCCTTGATCCCATGGGCCGCGCCGATGCGGCCCATGAGGAGCTTGTTGTCGCCCGCTTGCGCCACGGCTTACTCGGAGGCGGCTTCGGCGGCCGGCGACGCGTCGGCGGCGGCCTTGTCGGCGATCGCCTTGGCCTTGGCTTCGGCGCGCTCGGTCGCCTTCTTGCCCGGCACGGCCTTCTCGGGGTTGTTGCGCGCTTCGCGCTTCAAGAGGCCCGCGGCGTCGAAGAAGCGCGCCACGCGGTCGGTCGGCTGGGCGCCGACGCTCAGCCAGTGCTGCACGCGCTCGGTGACGAGAGTGACGCGCTTGTCCTTGTCGGCGAGCTTGGGATCGTAGTTGCCGATCTTCTCGATGAAGCGGCCGTCACGCGGCGAACGGGCGTCGGCGACGACGACATGGTAGTAGGGGCGCTTCTTGGTGCCGGCGCGGGCAAGGCGGAGTTTCAGCGACATGGTTCAGTCCTTCGTATGATCAGTCGTTGGCGGATATTCTGGTTACTTCTTTTTCGGCACGAAGCCGCCGCCGAGGCCGGGCAGGCCAGGGAAGCGCGGCGCGCCGCCAAGCCCGGGGAGCCCCGAGCCGGATTTCAGCAGCTGGCCAACATCGGTCGGCAGCTTGTTTTCAGTGAGTTGCTTCGGAGCTGCCGCCTGCTGCGGGATCGACGCGGGGTCGATGCCCATGCGCCGCGCCAGCTGCTCGAGTTCCTTGGGGTCCATGGTCGAGGGGTCCGGCATGTTGCCGAGCCCAGGCATCATGCCGCCCATCTTGCCGCCGAACATGCCGGCGAGCGAGCCCATGCCGCCCTTCGATACCTTCTTCATCATGTCCGCCATCTGGCGGTGCTGCTTCATCAGCTTGTTGACGTCTTCGACCTTGGTGCCCGAGCCGGCCGCAATACGGATGCGGCGCTTGGCGTTGAGCAGATCCGGGTTCGCCCGCTCCGCCTTGGTCATCGAATTGATGACGGCGATCTGCCGGTCGAACACCTTCTCGTCGATATTGGCGCCGGCCATCGCCTTCTTCATCTGGTTCATGCCGGGCATCATGTTCATGAGCGAGCCCATGCCGCCCATCTTCTTCATCTGCAAGAGCTGGTTGCGCAGGTCCTCGAGGTCGAAGGTGCCCTTCTTGAGCTTCTTGGCCATCTTGGCCGCGTCTTCGGCCGTGACGTTCTGCGCTGCCTTCTCGACGAGGCTGACGATGTCGCCCATGCCGAGGATGCGGTCGGCGATGCGGCTGGGATGGAAATCCTCGAGCGCATCCATCTTTTCGCCGGTGCCGATCAGCTTGATCGGCTTGCCGGTCGCAGCGCGCATGGAGAGCGCCGCACCGCCACGGCCATCGCCGTCGACGCGGGTGAGCACGATTCCGGTGATATCGACTCGGCTGTCGAACGAGCGCGCCAGGTTCACCGCGTCCTGGCCGGTCAGCGAGTCGGCGACGAGCAGGATTTCGTGCGGGTCGGTAGCGGCCTTAACCGCCGCCGTCTCTTCCATCAGCTCTTCGTCGATATGGGTGCGACCCGCCGTATCGAGGATCAGCACGTCATAGCCGCCGAGCTTGCCCTCGCGCTGGGCGCGCTTGGCGATATCGACCGGCTTTTCGTTGAGCTGGATCGGCAGCGTATCGACGCCGATCTGCTCGCCGAGCACGCGCAGCTGTTCCTTCGCCGCCGGGCGGCGATCGTCGAGCGAGGCCATCAGGACCTTCTTGCCCTGACGCTCCTTCATCCGCTTGGCGAGCTTGGCCGAGAGCGTGGTCTTGCCGGCGCCCTGCAGGCCGACCATCAGCATGGTCATCGGCGGGGTGGTCGAAAAATCGATCGGCACCTGCGTCTCGCCGAGCACCTTGACCAGCTCGTCGTGGACGATCTTGACCACCTGCTGGCCCGGCGTCACCGAACGGGTGACCTCGGCGCCGACGGCGCGCTCGCGCACCTGCTCGACGAAGGCCTTCACCACCTCGAGGGAAACGTCGGCCTCGAGCAGCGCCCGGCGCACTTCGCGCAGCGCCGCATCCACGTCGCTCTCGTTGAGAGCGCCGCGGCCCCGGAGGCCCTCGAAGATTTTCCCAAGCCGGTCGCTAAGGCTTTCGAACATTTTTGTTCCTTTGGTTCCGCTGCAGGGATGCCCCGGACCCGGAGATAGGTAGTCTTGGTCGTCTCTGCCATCCGAGGATGGCGACATCCGCGCAAACGCCAAACCCACCCGAGGGCGCATCGCGCTGTCGGGTGTTCGCCTCCGGGATCTCTTTATACCTTTGCGGGTCCCGGTCGGCTGTCAGGCGTTCGAACCTGATGAATGGTGGCGGTCGATAGAGGGGAAATGCGGCCGAGTCAAGGAACGCGCTGGCCACGCAGCTTTTGCAGCCACGCCCGCAGCCGCGCCGACCGCCGCATCTTGCCGTTCCGCCTGGCGCGCAATTCCACCGGTACGCGCGGCGCGAGATGGTCGAGCGCTACCCGGTTGACCACATCGGCCGCGGCGTTTCGCAGCTTCTGCACCGACTCCGGCTCGCTCCGGAGCAACCGGGCATAATACCCCTGCGGCAGCTCGGTGGCCAAATCCGGTTTCAGTTCCCTCGGCCACCACGCCGCGCTGTCGGCGTTTCCCAGCCAGGCTGCCAAGAGTGGAGAGCCGGAGTGCCGCGCAACCTTCTGCCCCGCCACGAAATGCAGGAACGTCGGCTCCGCCAGCCGTCGCATGCCGGCAACCCCATAGTGCCGCAGCAGCTGGCGCATCTGCTGCCAGTCGCCCGCATGCGGGACGTCCTCCGGCCAGCATTGCCTCGAGGGAAACGCCGAAGCGCGAAACATCAGGGCTCCGCCCGAGATGGTGTTGTACTGCTCGAACACCTGCCGCTCGTCTTCGAACGAGAGATTGGTGAGGTCGGGAGCAGCGATGCCATCGGTCGACACCCACAGCGCCTGCGAGTAGGCCCACTGCACCTGCGGTTCGTCAAACAGCGCCCCAAGCCGTTCGAGATGGTCGGGCAGCATCAGGTCATCGTCGGAAGCAAATGCCACCAGCTCGCCGCGCGACTGCGCCATCGCGATGTTGCGGTTGGCGTAGCCATAGCCCGGCGCCTTGGGGAGATCGAACCAGCGGACACGCGGATCGTCGAACCGCTTCACCACCTCGGCCGTCTCCGGCGCCGCGCCGTCGCCGACGACGAGCAGTTCCAGACTGCGCTCGGTCTGCCTCAGCA
>JAEUMC010000835.1 GCA_016793415.1 Devosia sp.
GAGCCCTTTGCGCGGGATCGGCGCCACAGCGATGCGCGTCGCGCCCTCGTCCAGTTGGTGCAGCATGGCGAACAGGTTGCGGGCGGCTTCGCGCAGGTCGCCGCTCGGCGACAGGTTGGCGCCCGCAGGGCCCGGCCCGAAGCCCAGCCAGGTCTCCCCCGGCTCGGCCCGCTCGGCGTTGAGCCGCAAGGTCGCATTGGGGGCATAGTGGCTGGCCAGCATGCCGGGCGAGGCAATCGCGGCATCGTGCCGCGCCACTGCCACCGGCCGGCCGATCGCCGCCTCGATCTCGTCACGCGGCAGGGCGCCGGCGCGCAGCTGCGTCACCACGTCGCCCTCGACCGCCAGGATGGTGGACTCGACGCCGGCCTGTGAGGCCCCACCCTCGAGCACCGGCACGGCGCCGTTGAAGGAACGCTCGACCTGTGCCGCCGTGGTCGGCGACAGCTTGCCGGAACGGTTGGCCGATGGCGCCGCCAGCGGCCGGCCGGTCGCGCGGATCAGTTCGAGCGCCAGCGGATGCGCCGGAATGCGGATGCCGACCGTTTCGAGCCCTGCGGTGACCAGGTCGGAAAGCCCGGCTTCCCGGCGTTTCGGCAGCACCAGGGTGAGCGGACCGGGCCAGAACTCGGCCAGCTGGCGCGCCAGCGGGCCGAAGCTGACGAAGTGCTCCGCCATGGCGAGGTCGGCGACGTGGACGATCAGCGGATTGAAGCGCGGCCGGCCCTTGGTCTCGTAGATTTTCAGCACGGCGTCGGAATTGGTCGCGTCGGCGCCGAGCCCATAGACCGTCTCGGTGGGGAAGGCGACGAGCTCGCCGGCACGCAGTCGTGCCGCGAGCGCGGGCAGATCGGATGAAGCATGAACGGCGCTGGCCATGGCGCGAGGTTTGACAAGCTCCTAAGCACAACGTCAAGCTGTTGGGGCAGCGACAGTTCCCGAGCCCATGGCCACCCTCCTCGTCTCCCAGCCCAATTTTGAAAGCCACGCCACCCCGACCGGTCACCCCGAACGGCCCGACCGCATCCGGGCGGTAGAGGAGGCGCTGAGCGCCGACCGCTTCGCGCGGCTCGTCCGCCGCGAGGCGCCATCGGGCGACCTGACGCTGGCCGAGCTGGTGCATGACGCCAACTACCTGAGCATCCTCACCCGCGCCCGGCCGGCCGAAGGGATCGGCCAGATCGATGAGGACACCTTCATTTCGTCGCGCTCGCTGGAGGCAGCGTCGACGGCGCTGGGCGGCGGGTTGGCGGCGCTCGAAGCGGTGGCGCTGGGCGAGGTGCGCAACGCCTTCTGTGCCGTGCGGCCGCCGGGACACCATGCCGAGATCGACCGGCCGATGGGGTTCTGCCTCGTCAACTCGATCGCCGTGGTGGCGCGCGAGGCGCAGCGCAAGTTCGGGGCCGAGCGGGTGGCGATCGTCGATTTCGACGTCCACCACGGCAACGGCACCGAGGACATCTTCAAGGACGATCCGACGGTGTTTTATGCCTCGAGCCACCAGATGCCGCTCTATCCCGGCACCGGCTCACCAAGCTTCACCGGGGTCGGCAATATCTGCAACGCCGCGCTCGCGGCCGGCAGCGGCGGGGCGGAGATGCGCGCCGTCTATACCGACCGCATCCTGCCGGCGCTCGAGGCGTTCCGGCCGGATTTCCTGCTGGTGTCGGCCGGTTTCGATGCCGACTATCGCGATCCGCTGGCCGGGCTCAACTGGCACCCGGAAGATTTCGCCTGGGTCACCGCCCGGCTCACCGAAGTGGCCGATCGGGTGTGCGAGGGCCGCCTGGTCTCGATGCTGGAGGGGGGCTACGACCGGCACGGGCTCGCCACCGGCGCTGCCGCGCATGTTGAAATGTTGATGGCCGCAAGCTAGCAACAGCTCACACGCCAAGGAACTGCCATGTCCGATTCCCCTGCCACCGCCGACGATATCAAGCTGATGAGCTTCGAGGCGGCGCTGCGCGAGCTCGAGGGTATCGTCGGCAAACTCGAAAGCGGACAGGCGCCGCTGGCCGAGTCGATCGCCATCTACGAGCGCGGCGAGGCGCTCAAGGCGCATTGCGAGGCGCTGCTCAAGCAGGCCGAGATGCGCATCGAGAAGATCACGCTGCGCAACGGCCAGCCGACCGGCACCGAGCCGCTCGACCCGCAATAGGCCTTCACGCCTCGGTGAGTGCGCGACAATGACGCGCGCCAGGAGGTGGCGGCCGGCGCGATAAGGCGCCAACGCATCTGGGCAACAAGACATGGCCGACACTTCGTCACCGGCGCTGGCGCGCTTCCGCATCATTCTCTGGACGCTGGTGGTGGTCGCCGCACTCGGCGCCACGGCGCTGTTCATCTTCCGGCCGCCTTCGGCGCCCCTGGGGGTTACCGGCAAGCCATTCACCATGGAATCGACGCTGGGTGGCGAGTTCACCCAGGCGAGCCTCAAGGGCACACCGAGCCTGGTCTTCTTCGGCTACACCAACTGTCCCGACGTCTGCCCGACCACGCTGGCGGAATCGGTGACCTGGAGGGAGCAGCTCGGCCTCAACCCCGACCAGCTGCGCACCATCTTCGTCACCGTCGACCCAAAGCGCGACACCAGGGACGTGCTGGCCAACTACCTGAGCCCGTTCCCCGGCACCATCGGCCTCGTCGGTACAGACGAGCAGACCACGGCGGTGAAGGCCTCGTTCGGCGCGGCCTCCGAGACTACCGAACCCGGTGCTGACGGCTTCTACCTCGTCAATCACACCGCCTCGGTGTTCCTGATCAACAAGGACGGCAATTTCGAAGGCACCATCGCCTATGGCGAGCCCACCGAGACCGCGGTCGCCAAGATCAAGAAGCTCATCGCCTCGTGAGCGATCGCAGCCGGCTCGACCAGGCGCTGGAGGCGCGCGGCCTGCTTCCCAGCCGAGCTCGGGCGCGTGACGCGATCCTGCGCGGCACGGTGACCGTCAATGGCGTGGTGGCGAGCAAGCCCAACCAGCCGGTGAGTGCAGCCGACCGCATCGCCCTCGACGATCCGGCCGCCGCCTACGTCTCGCGGGCGGCGCTGAAATTGGTGGCCGGGCTCGATGCCGGCGCGATCGACCCGACCGGCAGAGTCTGCCTCGACCTGGGTGCCTCCACCGGCGGCTTCACCCAGGTGCTGCTGGAGCGTGGGGCATCTCGGATCTATGCCGTCGATGTCGGGCACGACCAGTTGCATGAGCGGCTGAGAGCGGAGCCGCGCGTCATCTCACTCGAAGGCGTCAACGGCCGCGACCTGACGCCGGCCCTGATCCCCGAGCCGATCGCGCTCATCGTTTCCGACGTCAGCTTCGTTTCGATCCTCAAGGTCATCGATCCGGCACTGGCGCTTGCCGCTCCGCACGCCGAGGCGGTGATCCTGATCAAGCCGCAGTTCGAGGTCGGTCGCGACAATATCGGCAAGGGCGGGATCGTCAGCGACGAGCTGGCCATCGCCGAGGCGGTGGAGCGGATCACCGCGCACTTTGCCGCGGCCGGCTGGGAGCGGCGGTTCGCCATCGCCTCGCCGATCGCCGGGGGCGACGGCAATCGCGAAGTCGTTGCCGGGTTCCGCCGCAGCTAGAAGGCGTGCTGGCCGAACAGCTTGGCCATGAAGTGGGTATGCGGCGCCGGCCGCGCCCTGAAGCGGTGACCGCGGATTTCGCGATCCAGCACCTTGATGCCGCGCCTGGGATCGCGCTCGAATACTAGCCGAGTGTGCGGTGAAATGCCCAGCCGCAACTCGGCGCCGCGGTCGAGCCGGCGCCGGTCGGGACCGAAATAATCCTTGGTTTCAATGTAGAGCTGCTCGCCATGGAGCTGATCCGCCAGCCGCTCGGCCAGTTCGTCGCGCCGCGCCGGCAGGCTGATGACGTCGTCGAAGCCGAAGCGGACATAGCGCACCACCGTCTCGGCTGCCCGGTCGGCGGTAAACAGGATGATCGGCGAGTAACAGAGCCGCGAATTCCGTTCGGCGCGAATGGCGGCGATGGTGTCGACCAGTTCCTCATCGCGCATGCGGTAGTCGAGAAAGAAGTAGGTGATCGCGGATCCAGGACGCCCGGCCGTCGTCGTGGCGCCGAGGCCGCATATCACCTCGCCGAAGCCAAGGTGGTGCGCCGCGGTTTCCAGCGCGAGACTATCGCGAAGGTTGGCGGCCATGACGTAAGCGCGGCAGGACTCGAACATCTGATAACCCTCAGCTGTCTCAGTGCGACCGCTTAGTCATCTCGCGCTTACCCGTATGAATAACCCAGCAAGAGCAATGGCTTACGGCCGATCCCCCACAGCAAGCACCTGGCCGCGAACGCGGTCAATGCGCACTAGCGCGCGGTCCGCGCCGACAATTTTCTCGATACTAAGCATCCCCCGCAAACTCGTGCGGAGTGACGCGGAGCGGCCTTAGTAACCGATGCCGCCTTCGCGCCCGGTCTGGCCGCGGTGGCGCAGGAAATGGTCGGCCAGCACCACCGCCATCATCGCTTCGCCGATCGGCACGGCGCGGATACCGACGCAGGGGTCGTGCCGGCCCTTGGTGATGACTTCGGTGTTCTCGTTGTGGGTGGTCACCGTCTGGCGCGGCGTGATGATCGACGAAGTCGGCTTGACCGCGAAACGGCAGACGACCGGATCGCCGTTGGAGATGCCACCAAGGATGCCACCCGCCTTGTTGGAAGTGAAATACGGCCCGGCATTGCCGGCCCGCATCTCATCGGCATTCTCGGTGCCGGTGAGTTCGGCCGCTTCGAAGCCGGCGCCGATCTCCACGGCCTTCACCGCGTTGATCGACATCATCGCCGAGGCGAGGTCGGCGCTGAGCTTGCCGTAGATCGGCGCGCCCCAGCCCGGCGGCACGCCTTCGGCCACCACCTCGATCACCGCACCCACCGAATTGCCGGCTTTGCGGATGCCGTCGAGATAGACTTCCCACTCCTTGGCGGCCACCGGGTCGGCGCAGAAGAACGGGTTGTTGTCTACCTCGGCCCAGTCGAAGCGGGAATAGTCGATCTTGTGCGGGCCGATCTGCACGAGGCTCGCGCGCACCGTGACATTGGGGATCACCAGCCGCGCCACCGCGCCGGCGGCAACGCGCGCCGCGGTTTCGCGCGCCGAGGCACGACCGGACCCCTTATAGTCGCGGATGCCGTATTTCTGGTGATAGGTGAAATCGGCGTGGCCCGGACGGTACTTGTCCTTGATCTCGGAATAATCCTTCGAGCGCTGGTCGGTGTTCTCGATCATCAGCGAGATCGGCGTGCCGGTGGTCTTGAGCTGCCCGTCGCGCTCATCCTCGAAGGCGCCCGAGAGAATGCGTACCTGGTCGTCCTCGCGCCGCTGCGTGGTGAAACGCGACTGGCCAGGCTTGCGGCGGTCGAGGTCGCGCTGGATCACCTCAGCCGAGATCGGCAGCCCCGGCGGGCAGCCATCGACCACCACGCCCAATGCCGGCCCATGGCTTTCGCCCCAGGTGGTGAAACGGAACAGGTGACCGAAGGTATTGAACGACATTGGAAGTCCTCAGCGTGGGAGGACTTCTAGGAAGCTGCCGGATGAAGGTCAATCGGCGCTTCGCCGGAGAGGCTCACGCGCCGCCGAGTGGCTTGCTCAGGATGACGCTGCGATAGTTGGTGTGCGACGTCCGGTCGGTCGTACAAGGGGCTCCCGCTGGTGCGGGACGCATCGCGGAACAGGATGGTGCCGCAGATTACGCCATCGGCGACGGCGACGAAGCACTCGCCGGACGCGATGCGCTTCTCGGTTACCTCGGCACTCTGGTGCGTCGCCCAGAAGCGCAGGTTCATCGCGGCAAGGCGGGCATAGGCGCGGTGCAGCAACTCGGTCAGCTCGACCGCTGAGTCCGTTTCGAGCCATGGCCGGATCGAAATGCCGTCCATCATCTCTCGCCGGTCGGACGCAGGAATGGTCGCATCACCCGCGCCATGTCGCCGGCCATTTCGAGGCGGCGGATCCATTGCAAGGGATCATTGTCGTAGCTGTCGGCGGCGGCGCCGTATTCGTCGATGGTCCGGTAGCTGAGGCCATGTGCCTCGGCATAGCCGATGCGATGGCCGCGCTGCTCCGCCAATAGCGGCCACTCGACATCGTTGGCGATGCTGTCGACGCGGCCATGGGCGACGATATCGGCAGCTGCGGCGCGGTCGATGCGGCGCACGGCGAACAGCAGGTCAGCAGCGCGTCCGGTCAGGAGCTCATAGGCGCGATTGACCGGGGTTTCGGTGTCGCGCAGCCGCCGCGGCACTGCCGCCATTGCCTCGGCGGTGCGGCCGATGATCAGCAGCTGTGCCTCGGGCTGTGCCGACAGCACGTCGCGCATTTCCTGGGGGTCGGCGTCGATCCAGCGCAGCACGTGGTCCATGTCGGAATAGAGCACGCGCTCAGCCTCGCCTTCGAGCGCGAGGGCCACAGCGCTGCGTCGCGCCAGCCCGATGATCGCCTCACCGGTCGGATGCGAGGCGACGCGGGCGCCCAGCGTCTCGCGCAGCACGATGGCGAGGCGTGGGTCGGTGGCTTCGGTCAGGCTCGCGGCAAAACCGGAGAACATCCGGCCGAGCGTCGGGGCGGCAGCGCGGATCGGCTCGGCGAGCCGGCCTTCGGGGTCGTGGATGATGGTGGCGAATGCAATCGACATCCGCCCGTTCTCAATCGTCCCAGCTGTGACCGGCCGGGTAGACGACGCTCTTGCCGTCGATGAAATGCACCACCGAATCCTGCGGCGGGAACCAGTTCACCGCGCGCTCGGCCGGAAAATCCTCGATCAGGCGCCGGAGGATACGGAGGATGCCGCCATGCGCCACGATGATGGCCGGGCCCTTGAGGGTGTCGGCGGCGAAGCTCCGCACCCGCTCTGCCACATCCTCATAGCTTTCGCCGGAGGGCGGACGGAAATCCCAGAAGCTGGCATCGCGCTCGCCGGCGATCGCCATCTCGCCTGAGCTCAGCTCGGTATGGAGCCGACCCTCGTAGATGCCGAACGACACCTCGACCAGGCGCTGATCGAACGCCACCTCAGGCAGCGCGCCGGCGAAGGCCGAGCGGACCCGCTGCATGGTCTCGCGGGTGCGGCCGAGCGGCGAGGCGTGCCAGGTGAAATCGGTCGGGCTGCGGCCGGCGCGCTCGAGGATCTGCACCAGGAGCTTGCCGTTGAGATCGGCCTGGCCTCGGCCGATGTCGTTGAGCGGGATATCCTTGCTCCCCTGATACCGCCCCTCGGCGTTCCAGTCGGTTTCGCCGTGACGGATGAAGTAGAGTTCGGGCCAGGTAATGGACATAGGGACGCTCGGAAACGAAAGGGGCCGCCTTGCGGCAGCCCCGGGATAGATCAGGCGGTGGGCGCGGCGGCGTCGGCCTCATCGTCGACATGCATGCCGATGATGTTGAAGCCGCAATCGACATACTGCACCTGGCCGGTGACGCCGGAGGCGAGGTCGCTGAGCAGGTAGAGCGCGGCCGAGCCGACCTCTTCCTGGGTGACGTTGCGCTTCAGCGGCGCCGCCTTCTCCTGGAAGTGCAGCATGGTGCGGAGCCCCGAAATACCGGAAGCGGCGAGGGTCTTGATGGCGCCGGCCGAGATGGCGTTGACGCGAATGTTCTGCGGGCCGAGGTCGTGCGCGAGGTAGCGCACCGAGGCCTCGAGCGCGGCCTTGGCGACGCCCATGACGTTGTAGTTCGGCACGTATTTCTCCGCCCCGTAATAGGTCAGGGTCAGGAGCGAACCGCCCGGGTTCAGCATGGCTTCGGCGCGTTTGGCAACGGCAGTGAACGAATAGACCGAGATGTTCATGGTCAGCGCGAAATTCTCCGCGCTGGTGTTGATGTAGCGGCCCTCGAGCTCTTCCTTGTTGGAGAAGCCGATGGCGTGGACGAGGAAATCCATCGTCCCCCACTTGTCCTTCAAGACGCGGAAGGTCTCGTCCATCGCCGCATCGTTCGACACGTCGCACTCGACCAGCGTGGTGACGCCGATCTCGGCGGCGAGCGGCTCGACGCGCTTCTTCAGCGCTTCGCCCTGGTAGGAAAAGGCGATCTCGGCGCCCTGGTCGGCAAGGGCCTTGGCGATGCCCCAGGCGATCGAGCGGTTGTTCGCCACGCCCATGATCAGGCCCTTCTTGCCGGCCATCAGACCTTGCGCCATCGTTGTGCTCCCAGATGGAATGTCTCGTTGGCGCCGCTTGTCGCATAGCGACCGGTAGCGGGCAAGTTCGCCCTTGCGCCAAGCCCACCCGGGACTATCTTCCCCCGCCATGACCACGCTCACGCCCAAAGACATCGTCCGCGCCCTCAAGCCGCT
>JAEUMC010000852.1 GCA_016793415.1 Devosia sp.
AAACGGCAAACCAAAGCTGGTCGCTATCATCGCAACAGCCCGAAAACTCCTCGTGATCCTCAACGCCATCCTGCGCGACCAAAAACCATGGAGACAAACTTGACCGCCAAGACAGTCGCTCCCCCGCTGCGCGGTGGAGGATCAGGGAGACGCCGGTGTCTCCTGCCAGCGTAGGCGATGTCCTATAGGTGATTGACTATTTGCGATTTCGGCGTAGAAACGCGGCGCCGGACAAGAGGATCGGGTTGCGGGATGCGCAAGACCCACCACATCACAATGACCAAAGCGGAGACCATGGGTCTTCGTGGTGTCGTTGTTTCGGCGACCAAAACCACCAAAACCCCCTGAGCCGATCCCCGGGCAACTCCCGCCGGGGAGCGGCCGGATGCCATGTGCCGCGGACCACAGCCGGTCCAGCGCGGGGGGAATGAAGGCAAAGAGGACTTTCCAAAATGGGTTATCGCGTCGCCGTCGTCGGGGCCACAGGCAATGTGGGCCGGGAAATGCTCAACATCCTCGCCGAGCGGAAGTTTCCCGCTTCGGAAGTGATCGCTCTCGCCTCCGCCCGCTCGCAGGGCCAGGAGATCAGCTATGGCGACAAGCGGCTCAAGGTGCAGAACCTCGAGCATTTCGATTTCAAGGGCGTCGATTTCGCGCTGATGAGCGCGGGCTCCTCGATCGCCAAGGAATATGGCGAGAAGATCGGCGCCACCGGCTGCATCGTGGTCGATAATTCGAGCTTCTGGCGCTACCACGCCGATGTGCCGCTGGTGGTGCCGGAAGTGAACGCGCATGTGCTCGACGAGTACATGGCCAGGAACGATCGCAAGAACATCATCGCCAACCCGAACTGTTCGACGGCACAGCTGGTGGTGGCGCTGAAGCCGCTGCATGACCTTGCGACGATCAAGCGCGTGGTGGTCGCCACCTACCAGTCCGTTTCCGGCGCCGGCAAGGATGGCGTCGATGAACTGTGGGACCAGACCAAGGGCGTGTTCGTCAACGACAAGCCCGAGCCCAAGAAGTTTTCCAAGCAGATCGCCTTCAACGTCATCCCGCACATCGATGTGTTCATGGAGGATGGCTATACGAAGGAGGAGTGGAAGATGGTGGCCGAGACCAAGAAGATCCTCGACCCCAAGATCAAGCTCACCGCGACCTGCGTGCGCGTGCCGGTGTTCGTCGGCCACTCCGAGGCGGTCAACCTCGAGTTCGCCAATCCGATCACCGCCGATGAGGCGCGCGAAGCACTGCGCGACGCGCCGGGCATCGCGGTGATCGACAAGCGCGAAGCCGGTGGCTACGCCACGCCGATCGAGGCGGCGGGCGAGTACGACACCTATGTGAGCCGCATCCGTGAGGACGTGACGGTCGAGAACGGCCTGTCGCTGTGGGTGGTGAGCGATAATCTGCGGAAGGGCGCGGCGCTCAACACCGTGCAAATCCTCGAAACGCTGATCGAGCGGCGCCTGGTGGAGCAGAAGGCGGCTTAAGGGCTGCCTACGCTGCTTCCCAATCGCGGCCTGGCCGCCCCCTCTACCGCATTTTGGCGGTCCCCCTCTCCCGCCCCGCGGGGGAGGATACGCTGACTGACAGATTTCGGGCGCGTCGCCCTCGGAAATCCTTTCATGCCCATCCGCCACGTCGTCCTTGCCCTTTCGGTCGCCGTCGTCTGGGGGCTGAGCTTCATCGCCATCCGCTGGGGTGTCGACGAGGTCGCGCCGCTGCTGCTGACGGCGCTGCGCTATGTGTTTGCGGCATTGCCGGCGGTGTTCTTCGTCAAGCGTCCAGCGGTGGGGTGGCCGCTGCTCATCGGCTATGGGCTGGCTATCGGGGTCGGGCAGTTCGGCCTGTTGTTCCTCGCCATCAAGCTCGGCATGCCGGCGGGGCTCAGTTCGCTGGTGATCCAGCTGCAGGTGTTTTTCACCATCTTCCTCGCCTTCGCGTTTTTCGGCGAACGGCCGGGTATCGCACAACTGGGCGGGGCCGCCGTGGCGCTGGTGGGGATCGGGGTGATTGCGGCGGAGCGCCTCGAAGGGGCGGCGCTGCTGCCGCTGCTGCTCACCATCGGGGCCGCCGGTTGCTGGGGCCTCGGCAACATGGTGGGCAAAGCCGCCGGGCGGATCGACATGCTGGGGTTTGTCGTCTGGTCGGCGCTGATCCCGCCGATTCCGCTGTTCCTCGCGTCGTTGCTGCTCGATGGGCCGGGGGCCATCCCGCTGGCGATGGAACACCTGACGCTCAAGGGGATCGGTTCGATCGCCTTCATGGCCTATATCGCGACACTGTTCGGCTTCGGCGCCTGGGCCTGGCTGCTGAGCCGGTACAGTACCGGGCAGGTGGCGCCGTTCGCGCTGTTCGTGCCGGTGGCGGGGATCGCCAGCGCGGCCTTGTTCCTCGGGGAGGCAATCACCGGCGTGGAGATCATCGGCAGCGTGCTGGTATTCGGCGGCCTGCTGATCAACGTGTTCGGACCGCGGTTGCTCAGGCGGAAGCCGGCATGATTGCGCTGAGGCGCGCCGTCGCCGCAGATGCGCCAGCTATCGCTGCACTGTTCCGGCGCTCGCGGGCCGTGCTCAGCTTCCTGCCCGAGCTGC
>JAEUMC010000853.1 GCA_016793415.1 Devosia sp.
AAACGGCAAACCAAAGCTGGTCGCTATCATCGCAACAGCCCGAAAACTCCTCGTGATCCTCAACGCCATCCTGCGCGACCAAAAACCATGGAGACAAACTTGACCGCCAAGACAGTCGCTCCCCCGCTGCGCGGTGGAGGACCACGGAGAGCCCGGTGGCCGTTCATATGCGATAGCCCTGCCCGCCAGCGGGAGAGGATGCCCGACTGCCGCATCGAGCGCCCCCCTCACGCCACCCTTGGCAGCGGATCCGCAAAACGGGCGTCGATGGCGTCGAGGGTCAGCGGGGCGGAGAACAGGTAGCCCTGGAAGGTGTTGCAGCCCATGCCGACTAGGGCCCGGAACTGTGCCTCGGTCTCGACCCCTTCGGCGGTGACTTCGATGTCGAGGGCATGGGCGAGAGTCACCATCGCCTGGACGATGGCGTCCGAGGCGCCGGCGGTCGAGAGCTGGGCGACGAAGGAGCGGTCGATCTTGATGCGGTCGACCGGGTAGCGCTTCAGATAGCTGAGCGAGGAATAGCCGGTGCCGAAATCGTCGAGCGCGATGCGGATGCCGGCTTCGCGGAAGCTGCGGATGGTGCTGGCGGCGACCGACTCGTCGTCGAGCAGGATGCCTTCGGTGATCTCGATTTCGAGATCGGCCGGGCGCATGCCGGTCTCGGTGAGCAGTGCGAAGACCCGTTCGGCAAAGGTGGGGTTGCGCAACTGCGCCGGCGAGATGTTGACCGCGATGGTGCGGCCGGGCCAGCGCGCCCCGAACTGGGCGGCGCCGCGCAGCACGAACTCGCCCAACTGCTCGATCAGCCCGGTGCTTTCGGCGATGGAGATGAAGCGCGAAGGCGGGATCGCCCCGAGCTGCGGATGGGTCCAGCGCAGCAGGGCTTCGGCGCCGACGATTTCCTCGCTGTCGCCGCAGAGCGGCTGGAACGCCACCCAGAGCTGGCCGGGGGTACGCAGCGCTTCGCGCAGCTCGGCCTCGATGACATGCCGGCTCTGCACCTGCTCATCCATCGCCTCCTCGTAGAAGGCGGCGCGGTTGCGCCCGGCGGATTTGGCTTCGTAGAGGGCAATATCGGCCTTGCGGCTCAACTCGTGGCTGTCGCGTTGGCCGGCGGTCGCGACAACGATGCCGATGGAGACGCCGACAAAGGCATCGCTGCCCTGCACCCGGAATGGCTTGGCGATAGTATCGACGATGCGTTGCGCCAGCGCCGCAACTTCGATGGTGCCGGCATAGCAGGTGTGGAGGATGGCGAACTCGTCGCCGCCCAGCCGCGCCAGCACGTCGGTGGGGCCGATCACGGCGCGCAGCCGGTCGGCTACGGCGCGGATCAGTTCATCGCCGGCATGGTGGCCGAGCGTGTCGTTGACCTGCTTGAAGCGGTCGAGGTCGAGCATCAGCAGCGCGGTGGGCGGATCGCGCAGCGTTCTGGCGTCGAGCCGGCCGTTGAACTGGCGGTCGAAGCTCAGCCGGTTCGGCAGCCCGGTCAGGGCGTCTTCGGTCGCCTGCCGTTCGGCGTCGATGCGCTTGAATTCCAGTGCCTTCAGCGCCCGTCGCAGCCGGTAGATCAGCAGCGAGACCAGCAGCGAGACGAAGACGAAGGCCACCAGCAGGGCGGGCGCGGTGCGCTGCAGCAACTCCTGGCCGGGGCGATCGGGCAGCCACTCGAAGAAGGCGACGATGCGTCCGGCGCGATTGGTCACCGGGAAAGCCTCGATACCGGCGGTCGGCGAGGTGACGGTGGTGAAGCGGCCCACTTCCGTCATGTAGCGGTCGATCATCCGCAGTTCGAAATCGAGATCGAGCCTGACGATGCTGACGAGCAGCGCCTCGCGCCCGGCCGGCTGGATGATATCGCCAGAGTCCGAGACCAGCGGCGTGACGCTGGCGATGGCCGGGCGGCCGTCGATCAGGACGTAGTCGGCGACATGCGGGGGGATATCCAGATAGCCGGCCGCGGTCAGCTTCCTGAGGTCGTCGAGCAGCGGCAGGATTGCGGCGCGCCGGCTGTCGAAGCTCGCTGTGCCGCGCGTGCGTCCATCGATTGCGGCGTAGATCGGCGCATCATCGGGGGCGAGCACATAGCTCTCGTCGTGTCCGAAATACTCGAACATCCACTTGCCGATATTGGTCGTCAGCCAGCCCTCGTCGCGATTGCGCGCCGCGACCACTGCATCGTCCCAGATCGCCACGCTCTCCTGTTCGCGGGGCGTGGCGGTGCGCTGGGCTTCCACGGCGTGAATGACGCGCTGTGCCTGCCGGCTGACGGCATTGTCGTCGATCTGGCCGGCAGACCACAGGAGAAAGCCGCCAAGCAGCATCGCGGCGACGGCGAAGACCACGATGAACGAGGCCAGCACCAGCATCGAGAATGTGCGTCTGAACTTGGCGCGGCGTGTGGTGAGCATCGGGCCGTTGAGGACAGGGACTGACGTCACTGTGCCCGGCAAGCTTTTCGAACTCGTTACAGTTTCCGGCCCGAGCCGAGATTTGATCCGGGGCCGTCGCTCAGGCGTTGTCCTTGAACAGCACTTCACGATCCTGGGTGAAGTTGGCCAGCAGCGGCAGCGAGGCGCCGCCCATGGCGCGGGCGGCGTTGCCGATGCTGCCCGGGAGCAGCCGGAACGGCGACAACCCCTGCCGGTTGATGCGGTTCACCTCGGCCTCGGTGCGCTCGATGATCCGGCTGCGCACGTGGGTGGGAAAGGCGCCGTCGATCAGCACGGTTTCGACGTCGATCACCGCAATGGCGGCGATGATCGAATAGGCGAGGCTTTCGGCCACCTCGTCGATCCACTTGTCGAGCGTTTCGCCCAGGTCGTCGCCCCAGTCGTCGGGCGATTGCCAGAGGATTTCGGGGTTGCGGCCGATGGCCAGGAGCTCCCGTTCCAGCACGTAGATCGAGGCGACATTCATCAGCTGCGGCGTGCGGCCGGGCGGCACCACATGGCCGGGGTCGGGGGCGGGCATCGAGCCGAGGGCCGCGGCGTTCTGGGTGCGGCCGGGGAACAGGTGGCCATTGAGCACCAGCCCGCCGCCGATGAACGAGCCGATGAACACATAGAGGTAGTCGATGTGGTCGGCGCCGTTGCCGAACATCAGCTCGGCGGCGCAGGCGGCGGTGATGTCGTTGGCGAAGTAGACTGGCCAGGGGCAGATCTCGGCCATCATGGCGCGCATGTCCACCCGCCGCCAGGCATCGATCTCGGCCTTGGGCGCGCCGATCTCCTCGTGCCAGGTCCACATCTCGTAGGGCGCGGCGATGCCGAGGCCGGCAATCCTCGCGGTCAGCGCCGCCGGCATCCCCGCCAGCAGCTCGTCGATGCCGGCGCGGGCGAATTCTCTTACGCCGTCGGGGGTAGGGTAGGGGTAGGTCTTGTGCAGGAGCTTGAGGATCTCGCCGGTGAAGTTGATCAGGTAGAGATCGACGCTGCGCCGGCCGATCTTCAACCCAAAGCTCAAGGCGCCTTCGGGGTTGAGCGAATAGGGCACCAGCGGCTGGCCGACCTTGCCGCGCAGCGGGTTGCCGCGCAGCAGCAGCCCGTCGGCCTCGAGCGCATTGGTGATGATCGAGATGGTCTGCGGCGACAGCCCGGTCATCCTGGCAATGTCGGCCTTGGGCAGTTCGCCGTGGCGGCGGATCAGCGACAGCACCAGGCGCTCGTTGTAGAGCCGGACGCCGGTCTGGTTGGTGCCGCGGCTGGCGGCTCCGGGCCTCAGGCCTGCCTCCCTCGCGGGTTCCCTGCTTGTCGGCCCGGTGACCACTACTCCCGACCTCGCAACTGCATTTGGTGACAATTCTTCCGTTCTCCGTCACGGCCACAAAAGCCATGGCGGAGGCAAAACGGCAATCGATTACATGGGGTTCTCACCCCCTCCCTAACGAAAGGATTATCCCTCGCGCCCCCTCTGTCAATTAATAAATCAAGTGGATTAATTTATTGACAGGCCGCGGAGGTTGCGCTGAATATCGCCTGCGGTTCGGGGAAGGGCGCCTCATGAAGGCAGCTTCGACAGCCCGATCCAACGGTCCTGAGGAGCGGCGGAATGCCGGTGGACCGGATCACAACTTGTGGGAGGACTACATGGGACTTAGCTATCTGAAGATGGCGCTCGCCAGCGCCGTCGTCGCCGGCGGCCTGATGAGTGGCGTCGCGCTGGCGCAGGAGATCACCGTTGGCCTGATCACCAAGACCGAAACCAACCCGTTCTTCGTCAAGATGCGCGAAGGCGCCGAAGCCAAGGCCAAGGAACTCGGCCTCAAGCTGATTACCGCTGCCGGCAAGTTCGACGGCGACAATGACGGGCAGGTGGCGGCGATCGAGAACCTGATCTCGGCCGGTGCCAAGGGCTTTGCGATCGTG
>JAEUMC010000946.1 GCA_016793415.1 Devosia sp.
GTCGCCCAGCACCGAGATGAAATAACACGCGACGGCGCCGATGATCGCTTCGAGGATCAGCCGCTGCCGGCCGGAGAAACCGGCATGCGACATGCGCTTGACCTTCAGGTAATCGTCGTAAAGCCCGATGGCGCCGAACGAAACCGTCACACCCAGCACCACCCAGACATAGCCGTTCGAGAGGTTCGACCAGAGCAGGATCGAGATCACCGTCGCCGACAGGATCATCAGCCCACCCATAGTGGGAGTGCCCTTCTTGGTGAGCAGGTGCCCGGCCGGGCCATCCTCGCGGATCGGCTGGCCCTTGCCCTGGCGGATGCGGAGCGCCGCGATCATGCCGGGGCCGAACAGGAACACGAAGAACAGCGCGGTCATCACCGCGCCGGCCGTCCTGAAGGTGATGTAGCGGAACACGTTGAAGGCGGCGAGGCTATCGCCCAACTGCCCGAGGAAATACAGCATGCTGTTGGTGTCCCACCCGTCGGACTAGACGTTCTGGAAGCGCTCGCGGATCTTCTGCACCAAGGGTGAGAGGCGGACGCCTTTCGACCCTTTGACCATAACTGCGTCGCCATAGGCAAGCGCCGAGAGAACGGTATCACTGATCTCCTCGGCGGTCGGCATATGGGTCACACCGGGGATGTCGCGATCGCTTTCGGCGCGATGCCGGAGCTCATCGGCAAGCGAGCGCATCGCGGCGCCGACCAGGTAGATCTCGGTTGCCCCGGTCTTCAGCACCGCGTTGGCCAGTCCTGCATGCAGCTGCGGCCCCTGCGGCCCCATCTCCAGCATGTCGCCCAGCACCAGGAACTTGCGCCCCTCAGGCGGTCGCACCGAGCTGTAGAGATCCATCGCGGCGGTCATCGAGGCGACATTGGCGTTGTAGCTCTCGTCCACCAGCAGCAGCGGCTTGGCATTGGGCCCGAGCCGCAGCGTCAGCCCCCTGCCCTCCGGCGCGCCGAACTTGGCGAGCGCCGCAATGGCTGTGCGGGTACCCTCGCCCGAGATCTGCGCCACGGCGAGCGCTGCCACGGCGTTGGCCACCATATGGCGGCCCGGCACCTGCAGGCGGAGGTCATAACGGTCGGCGCCATGCGTCACCTCGGCCAGCGTCGTACTGGCGGAGGTATCGACCCGCCCGATGCGCCAATCGGCGCTCTCGTCGAAGCCATAGGTCACGACCTTGCCGACACCGGCCGCACGGGCGTGGGCGAACAGGATATGGAGGTGATCGTGGTCGGCATTGAGCAGCGCCGTGCCGCCCGGCTCGAGGCCAAGAAAGATCTCGGCCTTGGCCGCGGCGATATCGGCCACCGAGTTGAAGAACTCGAGATGCGCTGCCGCCACCGTAGTGATGACAGCGATATGCGGGCGCACCATCCTGACCAGCGGGGTGATCTCGCCCGCATGGTTCATCCCGATCTCGAACACGCCGAACTGTGCTTCGCGCGGCAGGCGCGCCAGCATCAGCGGCACACCCCAGTGGTTGTTGAAGCTCTTGATCGAGTAGTGCGTCTCGCCATAGGCGGCGAGCACGGTGCGGATCGCCTCCTTGGTCGTGGTCTTGCCGGCGCTGCCGGTCACCGCAACGATCTGGCCACGGTTGCGCGCCCGCGCCGCAATGCCGAGCTGCTCGAGCGCCTTGAGCGTATCGGGCACGACGATCAGGTTCTTGCCGCCATGCGCGGCGTGGTACGCCTCCGACACCAGCGCGGCGGTGGCACCGGCTTCGATCGCCTTACCGACGAAATCGTGCCCGTCATGCGTATCGCCGCGAATGGCGACGAACAGCGCCTCGGGGGCAATTTCGCGGGAATCGATGGAGATCGAGGCGATCGGGCCGTCCGACAGGCCTTCGGGCCGGCCGCCGGTGGCTTTGACGACCTCGGCGACGGTCCAGAGCGGTCGCATCGGCGCTACAATCCTTTCAGCGTCTCCAGCACCACTTCGTGGTCGGAGAAATGGTGCTTGGTGGTGCCGATGATCTGATAGTCCTCGTGGCCCTTGCCCGCAATCAGCAGCACGTCTCCCGGCTGCAGACGTGAAATACCGGTCTCGATCGCCTTGCGGCGGTCGCCGACTTCCAGTGCCTTGGGCACTGCCGCGAGGATTTCGGCACGAATCGTCGCGGCGTCCTCGGTGCGCGGATTGTCGTCGGTGACGATCACATCGTCGGCCAGCCGCTCGGCCACATCGCCCATGATCGGGCGCTTGCCCTTGTCGCGGTCGCCGCCGCAGCCGAACACCAGCCGCAGCTTGCCTTTGGCATAGGGCCTGAGCGCTTCGAGCGCCGTCTCCAGCGCCACCGGCTTGTGCGAATAATCGACGAAGATCGCCGCCCCATTGTGCTCGGCGACCAGTTCCAGCCGGCCCTTGGCGCCCTTGAGCTGCTCCAGCGCCTTCACCGCCTTGTCGGCCGGCGCACCGGTGGCGACGGCCAGCGCCAGGGCCACGGCCGCGTTGCTGGCCTGGAACGCCCCGGTAAGCGGCAGCAGGAAGCTGACCGGCTCGCCGACCATCCGGCCGGTGACCCGCTGCCCATAGCCCTCGTTGCGGATGTCGGTAAGCTCGAGGAACGCCCCCTCCTTGCCCACCGTCATCAGCGTCGCGCCCCGGTCGAGCGCCGCGAACAGGAACGGCGTATGCTCGGGATCATCGGCATTGACCACCGCCGCGCCACCATCGGCGATCAGATCGGTGAACAGACGGAGCTTGGCATCGCGATAGGTTTCCATATCGCGGTGATAGTCGAGGTGATCGCGGCTGAGGTTGGTGAAGGCCACCGCGTTGAAGCGGATGCCGTCGACCCGCCGCTGGTCGAGCCCCTGGCTCGACGCTTCCATGGCGATATGGCCAATGCCTTCGGCCCTGAGTTCGCCGAGGTCGCGATGCAGCGACAGCGCGTCCGAGGTGGTGAGCTCGCGCGGCCGGATGCCGGCCCTGGTCTCGACCCCCACCGTGCCGAGGCTGGCCGCGGCGATGCCGCACGCATCCCAGATTTGGCGCACGAACGAGACGATCGAGGATTTGCCATTGGTGCCGGTGACGGCCACGGAGACATCGGGCTGCGGCGCGAACTGCCGCGCCGCGGCCTGTGCATAGGCCGCCCGCACATCCTCGACCAGCACCACCGGGATACCCGGATCGGCTTCCGGCTGGCGATCGCTGATCATCACGCTGGCGCCGCGACCGACGGCCTGGGCGGCAAAACCGTCGCCATGCACGCGGGTGCCGGGCAGCGCGAAAAACGCCTCGCCGCGGCCGATGGCGCGGCTGTCGGCATTGATGCCCTCGACGTCGATGGCCGGAACGGTCGGGGCTCCTGCCCCTTTCAGCAGTTCTGTGAGCGCGAAGGGCACGCTTTCTTCTCGAATGGCTTCAGCGGAGTTCGACTGGGACAAGGCTCGTATCCAACATTTCGCTGAAGTCGGGCGCGATTCCAAGCATCGGCGCAACCCGCTGCACCACGCGACCCGTCACCTGGCCGGCATTCCAGCCGGCGGTATGACCCGACTGGGCATTTTCGTCCTGCGGTTCGTCGACGATCACCACCATGGCGTAGCGTGGATTGTCGAGCGGGAAAGCCGAGGCGAATACCGCAAAGGTCTTGTCCGACGAATATGACCTTCCGACGACCTTTTCGGCGGTACCAGTCTTGCCGCCGACCCGATAGCCGTTGGCCAGCTTGTTCATCTGCGTGCCGGAGCCCTCGAGCGCGTTGAGGCGCATCAGGTAGCGGATCTCGGCGCTGGTCGAGGGCGAGATCACCTGCTCGTAGAGCTGGCGCGCTTCGGCTTCGCTGCGCTTGTAGAGCGTGGGCGGCACCATGTTGCCGTCATTGACGAAGGCGGCGACGGCGCGAACCATGTGCAGCGGCGACACCGACAGGCCATGCCCGAAGCTCGAGGTCGCGGCCACGATCTCGGAGAACTTGTCCGGCACCTTCGGCTTGCGCATTTCCGGTAGTTCGAACGGCACGGTCTTGTCCATGCCGATCTTCGACAGAAAGGCGCGGAAGTCGTCCTTGCCCAGCTGCTGCATGATCTTGATGGTGCCGATGTTGGACGAGTATTTGTAGACTTCGGGCACGCTCAGCACGCGGTGCTTGCCGTGGAAATCGTCGATGGTGAAGCGCCCGAAGCGCACGCCGAAGCGGGCGTCGAACTGATCGGTGATCCGCACCTTGCCACTGTCGAGCGCCCCGGCCAGCGTCACCGTCTTGAAGGTCGAGCCGAGCTCGTAAATGCCTGAGGTGATGCGGTTGAAGCGGTCGTTCTTCACCCCGTTATAGTCCTGGAACAGGGTCGCGGGGTTGTTCGGGTCGAAATCCGGCAGCGACGCCAGCGCGACGATCTCGCCGGTCTTCACGTCCATCATCACGCCGGCGGCAGCGATCGCCTTGTAGCGCACCAGCGCATCCTGCAACTGCTCGTACATGACATGCTGCACGCGCAGGTCGATGGCGAGGTTCACCGGCGTCATCTCGTTGCCGCGGGCGAGCCCGATCGACTGCAGCAGCGCCAGGCTGTCGTCGTCCATGTGCTTTTCGATGCCCATGGTGCCCTGGTTGTCGATATTGACCGAGCCCAGGATATGCGAGGCCTCCTGCCCCGAGGGATAGAAGCGCTTGCTCTCGGTGACGAAATCCAGCCCGGGAATGCCGAGCTGGAAGATTTTCTCCTCGATTGCCGGGGTCAGCTCGCGCTTCACCCAGACGAAGCCCTTGTCGCCGCTGAGGCGCTTGCGCAGCCAATCCTCGTCGAGGTCGGGCAGCACGGTGCGTAGCTTCTGCACGGCTTCTTCGACGTCGATGATGCGGCGCGGCTCGGCGAACAGCGAGGGCACGCGGATATCGACCGCCATCTCCAGCCCATTGCGATCGAGCACCGGGGGGCGGCTGGCAGTGATGACGTCGCGTTCGATACCTTCGATGGTGGAATCGGTAACCGTGGCGCCCAGTTGGATCAGCCGGCCACCGACGGTGCCGAACACCAGCACCAGCGCGACAATGACCCAGCGGATGCGCGCCTTGGTGAGATTGCCGCGTGATTTCCGCCCGCCGTCGAGCGAGATGGTTTCGGCGCCTTCGGTGATGATCGCCATCTAGTTGGCCTCGATCAGCTGTTCGATCGGGTCGATGCCCGCATCGAGCGAGGAAAGCAGCGCGTCGAGCGCCGCGGTATCGGGTGCGGCGGGGCGCATCGGCAGGTTGTCCATGCGGCCGAACTGATCCTGCGCCGTCGGCACCAGGGCCAGCGCTTCCTGGTGACGCGCGACGATCGGCGCCACATGCGCCGGCTGGTTGAGATACGACCAGTCGGCCTTGAGCAGGCTGAGATCACCCTCCTGCCGATCGATCTTGCGCTCCAGCGCCACCTTGTCGCTGGCAATGTCCTCGACCGAGTATTTCAGCGCGTAGACGCCGACCAGCCCGACGAGGCTGGTGCAGACCATCACGGCATTGAGCATCTTGATCATGCGGCACCTCGCGACAGCGGCACGCCCAGCCCGGCATAGCTGGTGGCGCGGGCCGGCGCCGTCGTCCGCACCCCGGCGCGCAGCGTCGCCGAGCGCGAACGCGGATTACGCCCAAGCTCGGCAGCACCAGCCTTCAGCGCCTTGCCGGCGCGCGCCCAGCGCGGCGCTTCCTGCACCACCTGCGGCAGGTGGCGCGACTGCGTCGGCGCCCCCTTCTCGGGGTCGAAGAAGCGTTTGACGATCCGGTCTTCGAGGGAATGGAAGGTGACGACGGCAAGCCGCCCGCCCTCGCCCAGCAGCCGCTCGCTGGCGAACAGCCCCTCGACCAGTTGGTCGAACTCGCCGTTCACCGCAATGCGCAGCGCCTGGAAGCTGCGGGTCGCGGGATGCGCATCGCCGGGCTTCCGCCCAATGGTCTTTTCGATGAGACGCGCCAGCTGCGTGGTGGTCGAAATCGGCGCCGTAGCGCGCGCTGCGACGACGGCGCTGGCGATACGGCGCGACTTGCGTTCCTCGCCGAAGGCAAACAGCAGGTTTGCGAGTTCGGCCTCATCGAGCGTGTTCACCAGGTCGGCGGCCGACTCGCCCTCCGACGACATGCGCATGTCGAGCGGGCCTTCCTGCATGAACGAGAAGCCGCGCTGCGCCTGGTCGAGCTGCATCGACGAAACGCCGATATCGAGCACCACGCCATCGACCGGCCCATCGGCCAGCTCATCCAGGTTGGAAAAGGTGCCTGCTACGAACTTGAACCGGTGCGGGAAATCGGCGCCGAGCCGCTCGGCATGCGGCAACACCGAGGGGTCGCGATCGAGCGCAACCACC